>DOQE01000066.1:0-1577 GCA_003512585.1 Bacillota bacterium
AAAGATAGTTTTATTTAATTTTAACACCAAAGAATAAAACAAGCCGGAATTACTTAATAAATATAGTAAAGACAAAGAATCCATTTTCTTTATCAATTCGTCTTGATAGTCTTTTTTGTTAAATAAAATCAATTCAATTAAAGATTTTTCCTCATTTGAAAAAGATGATAAAAATGCTTTTTCGATTAGCCTAAACCGAATTGGATTTTTAAATAAATAAGAAGAAGAGTCAATCTTGAATTCGTTTCTAGCCCCAAGGCTAATTAAATAGGAAGAAAAAGAAAATTTGCTTTCATATTCAGCGAAAGAAAAAGAAGATATCTTCCCCTTTATTTTAACTATATCCCCCACTTCATAATTTATGGAATCATATATATAAAACTTATGGAATAATGTCTCGCCTATTACATAGTTATTTCTAGTTTGGCAAATTAAAACAATGCATTCGTTTTTATTTAATAAGGGTAGATAAAAACTAAAAGAAAGAAGAGTTCCAACAATAAAAGAAAATAGGAAAAATTTTAGTTTCTGTTTTTTAAATGCGACAAAAATCGATAATAAACTTAATAAAGCAATTAAAAAAGAAAATAAAGGCGTTATATAAAACCCAATATAAAGGCCGAAAAAAAGCCCAAGAAAAACAAATAGGGCTTTCATCTTTAATAAGCCAAAGAATTAATGGTTATTTTGTTTCTAGTTGCAGTATAAGTGGCCGGACCAATCCCGTTTACATCCTTTATTTCTTCAATTGCCTTAAAAGGAGAAGAAGATCGATACAAAACTATAGCCTCTGCTACAGTTTTAGAAAACCCTGCCACTTCTTGCATTGTTTTAGCGTCGTCTAAATTAATGTTTGTCTTTACAATAGGCTTATCGGAACAAGTATTGCTGTTATCGTAAATTGGAGCTATATAATATTCTTTATCTTTTAAGACATAATCCAAATTATAAGCGCAAGGATCGGCGTTACCGGTTAACCCAGATGCCGCCAAAACCAAATCATTTAAAGTAGAATTTTCCTTCATTACATAAGTCCCAGGCCTAGTTACTTCTCCTGATATTGTTATGTTAACCATGTTTTCATTGTTATTAAGCGAAGTCCCGGGATCAATTATTTCTCCGCTCATAACCTTGTTGGTCACCCCAAAGGCAAATAAACCAAGAAGGGCGGCGCAGACGATGATTATCAATGTTTTCATATAAAAAACCTCCTTACTAATAAGTAGGAGGTCAATTATGTTTTTGACTACAAATTTAGCGTTTGAAATTCAAAATCTTTATAGCGTAAGGTTCTTCGCTGACAACGTTAACTTCTTCCCCTTCGCTATGGCCCAATAAAGCCTTGCCTAGTGGAGATTCGTTGGAAACACTTGGAATCTCCGCCATTGGATCGGCGCCAATGTTACCAATGATTTTTACTTTTCCTTCAAAACCAGTTTCTATTTCTTTAAAGCTAACAACACAGCCAATGGAAATCTTACTAGAATCATCTTCGCTTTCCTCAGCACCAATTGAATTTTGGAAAATAGACTCAATTTCGGAAATCCTGGATTCTATCTGGGCTTGCCTATCCCTAG
>DOQE01000066.1:1588-5067 GCA_003512585.1 Bacillota bacterium
CAGCATCATAATCAGCATTTTCGGAAAGGTCGCCTTGAGATCTAGCAAGTTGCAACTTTTCAATTATTTCAGGGCGTTCGACGTCAATTAAATGACGATATTCATTATTTAATTCTTCTCTAGCTTCTTTTGTAAGTATTATTTTTTTAGCCATGGATTTTCCTCTTTTTGCTAGTTGATTATATTCTTAACTTGTTAAGGTAACAAGATAAGTTTTATTTCTTTGCCTCTTTAATCTTGGGGTCAAGATTATAAGCGTCAAAAACTTCTTGTGCTTCTTCGAATTCCTCATCGGATAATTCGAAAAAGCTTTGCCCGTCTTCACTGCCTAAAACAATTATAGAATCAGGGTCTTCTTCTTTGTAAATAAAATAATAATCCCTATTTCTATTATCATTATGAAAATAGAAAAGGATTTTATCTAATTCCTCATTTCCGTTTTCATCGGTTATGATGATGTCATTATCGTTTTTAATTTCAAACATTTTCCTCAAATTCCTTTCTTTGCAGATAAGATTCCAAAATGACAATAGCGGCTTGCTTATCGATTACCTTATGACGCTTATTGCGGCTCAAATCAGCTTCAAGAAGTCTTTTTGTAGCAATTATGGTAGTCATTCTTTCGTCAACCAAGCTTATTTTAAGATTTGGGTTAGCCTTAAGCAAATCATCCCTAAATCTTTTCGAAGATAACGCCTTTTCGCCTTCGCTTCCATCCATATTTAAAGGATAGCCTAAAGCAATTTCGTTAACGTTTTCTTTGCTAACTACTTCTAGAACTTTATTTAAGGCTTGTTTATACGCCCCTTCAACAAACCTGAATTCTTCATAGCCATGGGCAATTCCCAAAGCATCGGAAAGCGCTATTCCCAAGGTTCTACTTCCTAAATCTAAACCCAAGACTTTATTCATTCAATAAATCCTTTAATTTCTTTATGGCGTTCTCAAAAGAAGAGATATTGGAAATAGATCCGGAAGCCATTTCTTCCTTTCCACCTCCATTGCCTCCTAAAATAGGCGCAATTTCTTTTATTGCCTTGTTAGCGGGAAGCTTTTCTTTTCCTTTTCCTTTAGAAAGTATCAATAAGCTTCCTTTTGGTAAGGAAGAAGAAGCTAGGACAATTAAATAATCAGGATAAACTGCTTTTAAATTGTCGCCAAGTGTAAGCAAGTCTTTTCTTTCCCCTTCGACTATTTTGGCAAAGAAATTAATCCCGTTAATGCTTTCCCAGTTTGAAGAAAGGTCTTTAGCTTGCAAAGAGGAAAGCTTATCTTTCAATTGGCTATTTTCTCTTATCAATTCGTTCTTTTCAGCAAATAAAGAGTTAAGTCTAGAATCTATGTCCTTATCAAGACAATTACCTAGTTTTAAATTGACAGAAGATAAATAGTCCTTTTTCTTTAATAGATAGGAAATTGCATTGCCGCTAGTACGAGCTTGAATTCTTCTTACTCCACTAGAAACAGCTGATTCGCTTTCAATAACAAACAAACCAATTTCCGAGGTATTTTTAACATGGGTTCCGCCACAAAATTCTTTTGAAAAAGAAGAGAAGGTAACTACGCGTACCAAATCACCATATTTTTCGCTAAACTCCATTTCGGCACCCATTTTTTTAGCTTCTTCTATAGGCAACACTAATGTCTTTTCTTCGATGGATTCCAATATTTTCTTATTAACAATATTTTCTATTTCCTTTAAAGAAGATTGGGTAAATTTTTCGTTGCTAGAAAAATCAAAACGCAGATAATTCTCATCAACAAAAGATCCTTTTTGATCGACGTGGCTATTTAACACTAAAGATAAAGCAGAATGAAGAAGATGAGTTGCGGAATGATTTCTTTCGATTAATTTTCTTCTGTCTTCATCTATTTCTAGAGTTAATTTATCTCCTATTTTTACATTTCCATTGACAACTTTTACTTGATGTAAATGCGCACCAGAAGGAGCTTTTGAAACATTAAGAACATCCGCCAAAAAGGAATTAGAATAAATTTTCCCTATATCGCTGACTTGACCGCCTGATTCAGCATAAAATGGCGTCGAGTCAAAGATGATTTCACCTTCATCGAAAATGGAATCCACTTTTGCTCCATCCTTAAATAAGCCAATAACGACCGCTTCAAGTTTAGTTTTTTCATAGTTAAATTCACTCTTGCCCTTAAATTCCAATAAGTCTTTGGATTGTTTATGGAATGATTGAATTTCCCCCCTAGCATTTCTTGCTCTTTCTTTTTGCTCTTCCATCAATTTGGAGAATCCATCCAAATCGACCTTAACGTTTTTTTCTTGGCAAATTTCCTTAGTCAAATCAATAGGAAACCCATATGTATCGTATAGCCTAAAAGACTCTTCACCTGAAAGGACTTGTTTCCCTTTTATGTATTTTAATAAAACTTCTTCCCCTTCTTCTAAAGTCAAGATAAACCTATCTTCTTCGATTTTTATGCTTTTTGAAATTGAAGATATCTTTTCTTCTAGCTCAGGATAAAAATCTTTATAAGAATCCGCTACAGTTTTAACTAACTTATACATAAATGGCTCATTTATGCCTAGTTTTTGCCCATAACGCATAGCTCTTCTTATGATGCGGCGTAAAACATAACCCCTGCCTTCATTACTAAAAGTAGCCCCGTCTCCTAAAGCAAATGTCAAACATCTAGCATGGTCGGCAATCACCCTATAAGGCAATAAATATTCTCCTTCGTAAGGCTTATGGCAAATTTCTTCTGTAGCTTTGATAATCGGAGTAAATAAGTCTGTTTCGAAATTTGTATCGGTTCCTTGCATAATGCAAGCTAATCTTTCTAGGCCCGAGCCTGTATCGATATTTTTAGAAGGCAATTCCTTATAATCTTTTCTATCAACTCCATTAACGGCATTGAATTGAGAGAAAACAATGCCCCAAATCTCGATATAACGGTCGTTTTCCATATCAAGGCGAAGCAATTTATCGCCTAAATGCTTAGGGTCATATTTTTCGCCTCTATCGAAAAAGACTTCCGTATTTGGTCCGCACGGCCCTTCACCAATTTGCCAATAGTTTCCTTCAAGAGGGATCAAATGGCTTTCTTCTACCCCTTGTTTTTTCCATAATTCAAAGGTCTCTAAATCACTTGGGTTATAAGTGAAATAGAGCTTATCTTTGTCTAAATCAAACCATTTGGGAGAAGTTAATATTTCAAAAGCCCAAGGAATGACTTCTTTTCTAAAATAATCGCCAATGGAAAAATTGCCTAGCATCTCAAAAAAAGTATGGTGTCTAGCGGTATGTCCAACATTTTCAATATCATTAGTCCTTATGGATTTTTGAACATTTACAATGCGGCGGCATGGCGGGATTTCACTTCCATCAAAATACTTTTTTAAACCCGTGACTCCAGCATTGACCCAAAGAAGGGATTTATCACCTTGTGGAATCAAAGACACTCCAGGCATCCACTTATGACCTTTGCTTTCAAAAAAAGCAATCCACATT
>DOQE01000120.1 GCA_003512585.1 Bacillota bacterium
GATGAAACGATTTCCAAGGGATTGGACTATGGCTGGGAAGGGAATGTTAAAGAAGATTTCGACTCTGATATGGGAAAATATTTCTCTATTAACGTAAGCAAAATGCTCTTCCAAAACTATTTGCAATTTGAAAATACTTCTTTTAATACCTCGAATTTTGCTAAAGTCTTTACTTATGTTTATAACCCCCTAGATAAAGAAGTTAATGGTAATTTTGTCAATGTTAATCCTAGCAACGGCAATTGGGAACTGCTTTCTTCTTTCACCCTTTTACCGAATTCATGGAATAAAATCGAAATTGAGGCGAGTAAGGTTAGCGGTTCTAGAAGTTTCTTAATGCTTATGGGTAACTTAGTTTCCTCTTCATGGAAAATTACCCCTTATTATGGGATAAATTATTCTAAATATACTTCTTCTATTGTTTCTAGAATAGATTCGCTTAGAGATTCCGTTAGCAATGAAAAAGAAAAGATGCAGGTTCTTTCATTAATGGAAGCTTATTCTTCTTTAGAAAATGAGGCAAAGTTGCATGTTAAAAATTTTGCTAAGCTAAAAGCACTTTTTGATTCCATTGCCGATTTAGAACTAGGCTATGCCGCCAATACTTCTTCTATTNNCTTCTTATTCTTCAAGCAGCGAATCAAATGAATTCGAATATGGTTCCTCTTTAAAGGTCAATAATTCTTCTGGCCTTTTCTTCCTTACGGTATTTAATAACGAGACTTTGAAAAAGCTTTCTTCCTATGAATCTACTTTCTTTTATGTCTATGTCCCGGAAGGTTGCTCGGACTCTTCTTTTGTTTTCCAATACGACAAGACTTGGTCAGGACCAACTTTTAAATTAAATGAAGGCTATAACAAGATTACTTTATCAAACGAAGAATGGTTTTCAAACCAGTCCGACCAAAGCGGAGAGATGTATTTATATTTTTCTTCTTCGATTTCTACTTGTTTTGAAATAACTAACATTTACGGAGTAAAAGATGTTGCCTAATATGAAAAAAATAATCCCGGTTTTATTGTCCTTATCGTTTCTTTTTTCTTGCAGTGAGGAAATTTCTTCTTCGATAGAAAAAAAGCAAGTGCCATATGAAGAAGAAAGCGTTTGCCTGATTCCAGAAGAGATGAAAAATTATTTGATTCAAGAAGAACAAAATAAACAATTCAAAGCTTTAAATGACCATTATCTTTATAATGCTTCCTCTTATTGTGATTATTCTAATCCAGTCAGCATCTCCTTTGAGGCTTCCTCTAATTCGCCTTATACAATCAATATCTCTAATTCCGAAGATTTTTCTTCCTTTTATACTGTTACAACCCCTTCTTCTTCATATTTGATAAAAGACCCGATTCCCGGCCAATCTTATTTTTATGAAGTGATCGATAGCTCAATTCAATTCTAAAAAAAGGAAAAATTTATATTGAAAAAGAAAAGCATCTATCCGTTCGTTATATGAACGTGGACGGAACTAACAATGTAAGAGATTTAGGGGGGTGGGGTGCTTCTAATGGTAACGAAGTTGGCTATGGATTGATTTATCGTGGGGCGAAACTAAACGGAGATAATTGTTTAAGCGATGATGGCTTTGATTTTGTTAGGAATGTAATGGGGGTCAAAACCGAAATCGATTTAAGGAATGAAAGCGATGATTTAGGCCAAACTTATGCCGCCTTTGCTAAAAAAAGCTTTGACTTATATGATAGGGCTTATCTAAAAGACGATGAGTTTCCTTATCAAATGTATGATGATATCGTCAAAGATCTAGCAAAGCCGATGAATAGAAAAATATTTTCTTATTTGGCAGATAAAGAAAACTATCCTTTCTACATTCATTGTTCGGCCGGGGCGGATAGAACAGGTACCCTTTGTGCTTTGATAAATGGGGTTTTAGGCGTAAGTGAGGAAGATTTGATTAGAGATTATGAATTGACTAGTTTTTCTAAACAAGGAAATAGGTGGAGGGCAGCTAGCAATGCCGAGGGAACCGATTTTGACTTATCTCAATTTGATACTAGCGGCGGAGTCAATGCCAAATGGCAAGCCTTTATGAATTTAATTAAAGGGGCTGGTAAAGAAGGCGATTCCCTAGAAACTTGTTTTAATAATTTTCTAGTCAACGTAATTGGTGTAAACCAAGATGATATAAATTCCATGAAGTCGATTATGCTAGGCTTGGAAAGAGATTATTCATCCAATTCCAATGTAATGGAAGATTGTACCCATGGGGGTCATGCCGTTTTTATAAACGGAAACGAGAGAATCGAGTTTGAAACTAAACCGGTAGGACACGATTTTAAAAGAAATGGTTCTGTTTCTTATTGCTTAGGCTGTAACAAATTAATTAAAGCAAAAAAAGATGAAACGGATGTAAAAAATGGTTATTCATTAAGCGAAGATATAGTAAAAGCCACTTCCGTTTCAAAAAAAGAAATGGAAATAAAAGACAATAGGATTGTTTTTGCTCCTTATATGGCTAGTAAAGATCCTGTTGGTTTTATATTAACTTCTAAAAATGGTACTTTATCATATTTGGAATTAACTATTTATTCCCTTTTAATAGAAAGCGAAGACAATTTGTTTGATATGAATAAATATTCTTGTGATTTAATTGACATAAAAGGCAATACATCTACTTACGGCTATTTTAAATTGAAAAAAGACATAGAATGCACAAGGGTATGGAATAAAGAATATGCGCTTGGGGTAAATGCCACGAAGGGAAAATCCAACTCTTTTAAAGGATTCATCGATGGAAATAATAAGACGATTTCGAATTTTGTCGTTTCTTCTTTGGATGGTTCTTTAATATATACATCGGGAAAAGAAACCGAAATATACGATTTAACTTTGAAAGGGTCTAGTTTGGATTCTTATTGGGGTAGTGATTTCCTAATTGCCTATTCTTATGGCGGGAAGCTTAGCAATTTGAATGTAGAGGTCACATTGGGAAAAGGGGATGCAACCTTTAACAATACCGCATTATTGGGAACAATAGGTTATAAAGAAAAAATAAGCGAACCCATATATCTACAAAATGTCTATATAAAAAACTTAGGGGAGAAACAAATAGATTTTTCCTCTTGCCTTGGACAACTTTATTATGACGTGGATGAAAAATCATCCCTTCAAGGCGCTTTAAAAATAAAAGAAGTAACAATTGAAGGGTTTGCTTCTTCTTTGATCGCCTTCAATTCAAAAGAAAACAAAATAAAATCGTATGGAGATTACGAAAGTATTGTTTCTATCTTGGGAAAAGGCAATGTTGAATCATTGAGAATAATATGAAATTGAACATAGAAGAAAAATTAAGCACGACCGTTGACGCTTTATCTAGGTTTAGCGTTAGGAAATATATTTTTCCATTGGAAGTAAAATATAGCGAGAAATTCAATGAAAAGGATTTTTTCGATGAATCCAGTTGCGATTATATGGACTTTAATAAACCATGGACTATCTTCGAAGAAAATAAATTTATTTTATTTAAGGCTAGCTTTGATGTAAAAAAAGAAGAAAATCAAAATGCTTATCTTTGTATTGATACTTTTATTAACGGGGTAGCCTCAACCATTAGGCCACAAGGTCTTTTATATCTTAACAAGAAGTTGATTCAAGGCATCGATATCAATCATAGCGAAGTCCTTTTAGATGATGGACATTACGAAATGCTGCTACATTTTTATACCCATTCTTTCTCTTTCTCTTTTCCATTGTATTTTTCTTTGAAATATAAGGATAAAACTGTTGAACAAACTTATTTTGATTTTGAGACTATTCTAGAATCACTCCAGATGCTAGAAAAAGACGATTCTAGGTATTTATCATCCTTGCCAATAATAGATAAGGCCATGAACATTTTGGATTTCAGGGATGTTAATTCTCCTTCTTTTTTTGACTCGTTATTACGTAGTAGAAAGTTTTTGAAAGAGGAGTTCTTCTCTTCTTTTTGCGGGAAACAAGACAATATAATAAATTGTATCGGTCATTCCCATATCGATGTAGCCTGGCTTTGGGATTTAAACCAAACTAGATTAAAAAGCCAAAGGACTTTTTCAACTGTATTGAATTTGATGGATCGATATAAAGATTTTAAATATCTTCATACCACGCCTCAATTATTTGAATATTTAAGCAAAGACAATCCCTCTTTATTTTCTAGAATAAAAGAAAGGGTTAAAGAAGGTAGATTTGAACTTGATGGTTCCATGTGGGTCGAAGCGGATTGCAATTTGACTTCGGGGGAATCTTTAGTAAGACAATTCCTATATGGCATAAATTATTTTAAAAAAGAATTTGACGTTGATTGTTCTTGTCTTTTCCTTCCTGATGTTTTTGGCTATTCGGCCCAGCTTCCCCAGATTATGAAAAAATGCGGGATCAATAGATTTGTTACGGCTAAGATTGGCTGGAACGATACAAATCGTTTCCCCTATGATAGTTTTGATTGGATTGGAATTGACGGATCGAGTGTATTTACTTATTTAATTTCTACTTGCGATGCCAATCCTAGAATTGGGGTAAACGATACGACTTATACCAATTATGTCGGGGTTATTTCGGCTAGCCAATTATTGGGAACTTGGAATAGATATCAACAAAAAGATATTAACAATTTAACATTTACCGTTTTCGGTTATGGCGATGGAGGGGGTGGTCCTACTAAGGAAATGTTAGAAAGGGAAAAAAGATTTTCCTATGGTTTGCCAGGACTTGGAAAAACCAGGCTTTCCTCTTTAAGGGAAACCCTGGATGAAATAGAATTCAATTTTAGGAAGGGCTGTAAAAAGACTAATTCCCATCCTTGCTGGAACAACGAATTATATTTTGAATACCATAGGGGGACCTACACCTCTGTTCCTAGAATAAAAAAGAATAACCGTTATGCCGAATTTGCTTTATCTAACGTTGAATTATTTTCTACAATCGTAAAAGAATTGGGATTAGCCTCTTATCCTAAAAAGGAATTGGATATTCAATGGAAGATATTGTTACAAAATCAATTTCATGATATTTTACCTGGCTCATCGATTGAAAAGGTCTACCTAGATAGCGATGTTCAATTCAAGCATCTATTTGATTTTACATCCGCCTCTATTTTCTCTAGCCTTGATTTGCTAGGGAAAAACGTTAAAACAAAGAAAGAATATTTGGTTTTTAATCCAAATGGCGTTGCTTGTGACGGCTTTCTTTATAAGGATAATAAGTGCTTTGAAGTAAAAGGGGTGCCTTCTTTTGGATTTAAATGCGTTAACCTTAAAGAAAATGATAAAAATAAGGTTTGGGTCAAGGATAAGGAAATAGAGAATCAATTTTTCATTTTGAAGCTTAACGACAAAGGAGAGATTATTTCTTTATTTGATAAAAGGCTTAATAAGGAATTTGTTAAAAATAACGACCCCATTAATCGGTTTTCTAGTTTTGAGGATATGCCATTTCAATATGATAATTGGGAACTTACCCCTTACTATTATGAAAAAGAATACAAGATAGATTCTCTTGCCTCCTTTTCTATTTTGGATGAAGGGGATAGAAAAGGGATTCAAATAAGAAGAAAGTATTTATCTTCTACCTTGATTCAAAATATCTATCTATATTCTTCTTTAGATAGAATAGATGTCGTAAATGAAATTGACTGGCATGAAAAAAGACAGCTATTGAAGATATTTTTCCCGTTGAATTTCGATTGCGAATATGCTCAATTTGACATTCAATTTGGCAATTTAAGCAGAAAAATGAAACCTAGGAATTCTTTCGAAGAGGCAAAATATGAAGTATATGGCCAAAAATGGGTCGATATGTCTTCTTCCGACTTTGGATTGGCCATTCTGAATGATTGCAAATACGGCTACGGGATTAAAGACGGGGTTTTATCTCTGACGGTTTTAAAATCTGGTAGTTATCCTTATGAAGGGGCTTCCGATTATGTGCCTAGTTTTACCTATTCCTTATATCCACATCAATTCAATTACCAAAAATCCAAAGTAATCGAACAAGCCTATACCTTAAATAGACCACTTATATATTCTAAAATAAAAACTTCTTCAAATTCTTTGTCTTTGAATGAAGAGGTTAGCTTCTTTAAGATTTACTCTAATGGGACCTATTTAGAAACGATTAAGCAAAGTGAAGATGGGAAGGGAATTATTTGTCGTCTTTATGAAGGGCATAATCAAAGGGAAAATATCTTGATTAGACCTTATTTCCCTTTTAAAAAAGCCTATTTATGCAACCTAATGGAAAAAGAAATAAAAGAGCTTCCGATTAGTGACAATAAAATTGAGCTTTCTATGAGCAATTTTGAAATAGCAACGATAAAAATAATATGATTAAGTATAAATTTAAAAACGATTTCGAAATATTCTTTAACGAGAAAAAGTGTTCTATTACCTCCATAAAAAAGAATGGAAAGGAATTAATTTTTGAATCCCTTCCCTTTTTTTCCATAAAACTTAGGGATAAAGACAACAGTTCATTCATTATTTCCTCCTTTGACTTTTCTTTTGTTTCTAGAAAAGAGGATTTATTCAATTACAAAAATAAATTTATCGATGTCTACTTACTTTTTAAAAAAATAAAAAAAGGTTTTAGAGTCAGGGTAAAAGTAAAAAACAAAAGCAAATACGTCATAGAATGGATAGAACTTAATTCTTTTGGGCTTAATCCTAAATTAAAGGATGAAGAAAATGGCAACGGAGAGATCCTTTATCCATATAATGAAGGGTGCTTGGTTAGCAACATGGCAAGGAGGAATGCTTCTCCTTTCCCTTTTATTGAACCTACTTATCCTAGCTTAGGGAAGTACTCTATTTTCCCAAATATGATTTGTTCCCAATTTATTTGTTATATTGGAGATGGATATGGGATATATTTTGGTCTCCATGATAAAAATAGAGGAACCAAGCATATCGATTTTAAAAGCTGCCCCAATTCTATAAAAATAGTCAATCGTATCTATTCAAATTGCAATTATGGCCAAGATTATAAAATGGATTTTTATGCCTATTTGCTTTTCTTTGACGGGGATTGCTATGATGGGATGGATTTTTATAAGAAATGGTTCCTTAGAAACAAAATAGATAATTTAGTAAAGATAGAAAAGAACAAAGATTTGCCATCATGGTATAAGAACTCTCCCATTGTTTTGACTTTTCCTGTCAGAGGGCATTTCGATACGGACAAGATGGAACCAAATAAGTTCTTTCCTTATAAGAATTCCCTTCCATATATCGACGATTTTGCTTCTAGTTTAGATAGTCAAGTAATGGCTTTATTAATGCATTATGAGGGAAGCGCCCCTTGGGCTCCGCCTTATATTTTCCCTCCATATGGCGGGAAAGAGATGCTTGATGAATATGTTGGATTAATGCATGAACATAATCACCTTGTCGGTTTATATTGCTCTGGATTTGGCTATACCATCCAGTCCAATTTGATAAAAAGTTATAACAAAGAAGATGAATTCAAGGAAAAAGGTTATTCTAGATTGATGTGTTCTAATAGCAATGGCGAGATAAAGTCATTGATTTGCCTAGATCAAAGAAAAGGCTTTGACCTTTGCCCCTGCCTAGACGAAAGCAAAAAACTATGGGCTAATGAAATATCTAAATTAGTCAAGTCCAATATCGATTATATTCAGGCTTTAGACCAGAACCATGGGGGGAATTCTTATTTTTGCTATAGTTCTAATCATGGTCATCCTCCAGTTCCTGGAAAATGGCAACAAGAAGAAAGCAAGAAGGCTATTTCTTTAATAAATAGGCCTGCTTCTTTATTGCTTGGATGCGAAACCGCGGCTGCCGAACCTTTTATTTCTAAACTTCAATTTTCGGATAATAGATTTAATTTAAATTATTATATTGGCATGCCTTTCCCTATTTATTCCTATTTATACCATCCATATGTAAATAATTTCATGGGCAATCAAATCTGCATGACTTTGTCTAATGAGCCTTACAATTATTCCTATAGGGTTGCCTATTCTTTTATATGTGGTGATATGCTTACTTCGGTTATCGATGATGAAGGAGAAATTCGTCTTTCTTGGTGTAATGAACTTAAAGTAAATAAAAAGGTCGCGGTTGCAATTTTAAAGAATTTAAACGCTTGGAGAAAGGGAAAAGGAAAGAACTATTTATCTTTTGGTACTATGATTAGGCCGATAGAAGTCCAGACTAATAATGTTAGTTTCAAAACCGAAGATGGGACTTCTTTATCCATTAAAGGCATTCATACGTCTGCTTTTAAATATAAAAATAAAAAAGTTCAATTCGTTGCTAATTTCCAATTAAATGAAGCCGTTGTCCTATTTAATGAGCCACATAAGGCTTATTTATCTTATTCTAGTGACGATTTCATGCTTTCTTCAAAAATCAGCATTCCTCCATTGTCTGCTATAATGATTGAGCTTTAAACTATGCCGACGATTACCTTAAAAAATCTTTCTTACTCCTATAAAGGCGAAAAAGGAAGCTTTGTTCCTGCTATAAATAATCTAAACGTTACTTTTCCTAATGGAAAAATTAGCGTGATTTTAGGTTCTTCTGGTTCAGGAAAAACAACTTTATTAAGGCTTCTATGCGGCTTTGATTTCAACTATGGTGGGGAAATGCTTTTTTCTAATGTGGACGTAAAAGGCATTCCTCCAAAAGATAGAAACCTTTCTTATGTCAGCCAAAATTTTTCCATGTATCCCCATTTGACTTTATTCGATAGCATTGCCTATCCTTTAAAACTTTCCCTTGCCGACAAAGAAGAAATTAAGAATAGAGTATTCGAAATATCCAAAAAGTTAGGAATTTTCCCTTTATTAAGCCGAAAGCCAAAACAAGTTTCCCTAGGCGAATTGCAAAGGGCTTGCATAGCTAGGGGAATAGTAAAAAGGCCTGAAATTGCTTTATTTGATGAGCCTTTATCAAATCTAGACCAAAAAAATAGAGACTTAATTCGTCACTTATTAAAAAATGTATTGCACGAATTGGACTCTACTGTAATTTACGTTACCCATTCCCTAAAAGAAGCGACTTCTTTAGGTGACAATATATTTATAATGGAAGAAGGCAAAATAGAATATAGTTGTACTCCTAAGGAAGCAAGTCGTTTAACTGATTCGATTCTAAAGCCATATTTTGACAAAACTAATTATGATTAAAGTAAATTATGTAGAATTTAAAAATTGTTTTACTAAGAAAGTAAAAATAGCTTTGTGCTTTACTTTATTGCTTTTCGTTTTGTTTTTGATTAGCGTGTTTTCATTTTCTTTTTTCATAAATTATCTAAACAAAATTATTCTTTTGCCGTTAAGTATTCTTATAACTTCTATTTTCTTCTTTTTCTTTTGCTTTTCTTTATTTGCTTTTTATTTGCCTTTTAAAAAGAACTTAAAGCATATAGACCATGTTTATTATGGAGAAAAAATTAAATCTAGAGGTAAGGTAGTTTCAATAGGGGAAATGGTTTCATTGCCTTGCTTTGGAAAAGGAAAAGAAGTTATTTTAAAAGATGAAGTTGCGACCTGGGTTATTTATTTCGATATTGATTACGAAGACTTCTTTGTTTCTATTGGCGATGAAATAACCGTGATTACATCTAATTCTTTTGTGGTGGCTTATGAAAAGAATTAATTATAAAAAGAATATAAAAAAAGGTTTATTGCCTTCTATTTCTTTATCTATTCTTGTTAGCTTGCTTTTGACGTTACTATTTTCTACCCTTTCTTCCCCGAGAAGAGAAAATAAAGTTGAAATATTAATTGGAGCGAATGGTTGCAATCGCGATAATTTAATTTCACGTATTAAAGAAAATAAGCAAGAATATATTTATCAAATAAATATATCTAGTTATGAATCTTCTTCCGATTTGTTTTTGACTTACTATTTAAATACTTTGGGCGATATGGATATTACCCTTCTTCCAGAAAGCGTACTTGAATTAGGGGCTTTTAAAACTAATATATCCAAATATGCCGTCTTGGATTTAAAAATAATAGAAAAATATATGGACTTATCTTCGTTTTCCTTTTATGAAAAAGAAGAGAAAAAATATGGCATTAAGGTATATGATCCTAAATTAAACACGGGGATACTTTCTAATTTTATACAATTTGAAGAGACCCCTTATTATTTATTTATTTCCTCTATAAGCAAGCATGGAGGGGAGCTTACTAATGCTAAAAACGACGGTTTGTTTGATATTTTAAGGACATTGCTAGATTTATGAAAAAGAAAAAGGCAATAAAAAAAGGTTATGCTAGTTTGCCTAGAAATAGAAAAGAATTGTTTTTTGATGTAATTAAGCAAAGGTGGAGGACGCTTTTCTTTTTAGGATTTATTTTTTCTTTATCCATTGCCCCTTTTTTCATTGTTTTGATTTTAAGGCGCTTCTTCTCTGCTTCCAATACGACAGATTATCAATTTTATGTATCGAATTATTTCTTTCTTTTTATAGCTTCAATTGCCCTTGTTTTTGTTGGCGTTTTTTTAGGCGGTTTGCTTAAAAATTTAAAGCATCTTTCTTATGAAGAGCCAATATTTCTTAAAGATGATTTTTTTCTAGGCATTAAGGAGTCTATCTTTCATTTGCTCCTTGTTGTTTTTCTTTTTTCCATTGTTTTCTTTTTAAACGTTTCCATTTGTTTATACCCTTCTATCCACATTGCCATTAAAGGAATTCTATTGGGTTCATTAATATTTGTTTTCTTTCCTTTTTTATTAGTCTTAATTAATGAAATTTCCATTTATAAAAATTCGTTTAAGGATTATTTGCATAATGGGGTGGTTATTTTAGTAAAAAATTATTTTCGGATTTTATTTCTTTCTCTTATTAACCTTCTTCCTTTATTGCTATTTTTAATTAATAATATCGTGATTCTATCTACCGCTTTGCTCTTTTATTTTTTGTTAATCAATCCCTTTGTTTTGCTTTTGGATATGGTTTATTTTAATTATATTTTCGATATTTCTATAAATAAAAAGTATTATCCTGACATATTTGAAAAAGGTTTATATAGGGATGAAGAAATAAGAAAATAGTTCTTCTTAATTTTCGTTTATGTCAAAACTCAAATGTAAATATTTTATAAAGTTAAGCCGTTTTGATTAATTGGACTTTTTTGTCTTGTTTTCTATATGCCCCGGGCGTAATTCCGAATTTCTTTTTAAAATCTATATTGAACTGAGAAAGATTAGAAAAGCCAATTATTGAGGCTATTTCGCTAGAAGACATGGTCGTTCCTACCAATAGATTTTTGGCATAGCCTAGTTTTCTATCTATCAAGTATTCATGCGGAGTCATATCGAAATACTTTTTAAAAAGTCTATTCAACTGAACCCTGGAATAATTCAATTCCCTACATAAATCAGAGACCGAGAAAGAAAGAAACGATTCCTTTAGACTTAATCCGTAGACTGTAGTTTCAAAGGTTGGCTTTCCCTCATCGGCATCGATGTTTTCGGAGAATAAATATTGCAAAACCAATAGAACGGCGGAACAAATCAAGTCATTGTACCCTTTTTTGTATCCGAAACTAATGTTAGCTCTGTGGATGAGGGATTCAACATTGATTATTATGTTTTCAGGAATTGAAAAGCAGTGGGAACCATTAATTAATTTTTCTTTAAAAGTAGGAGAAATGGCATCAATTATTTTTAATAAAGCATTTTCCTTGGCGGTTAGATTTATATATCTAACTTTTTTATTATCTTTCCTAACTAGGCAATGGCAGTCTTTTGTTGTGGCAAAAAATAGCGAGTTTCTCGGACATATGTAGTTTTTCCCGTTTAATCTATTTTCGACTGTTCCTTCGGTTACTATTGTAAATTCCCAGAAATCTTTATGTGTATGCAAACGTGGATAATCAAAAGTATTGATATGATATCCAAAAAAGATTGAATCGATTTCGTCTAAATTCTCTAAAGGTATTGCGGCATCGAAATTAAGGATTTCCATTTTCTTCCGTCTTTCCTTAATTCTATTCTATTTAATATGTTTGTATTTTTCAAAGTTTACTTTTTTCCCATGGAACAAAACAATATAAAAATGATAGAAAGCGTACTTTATGGAAAATGCCTATAAAAACAAAATATTATCGCGATTAGAAATATAGATTTGCTTGCAGATATTGCAGCTATATTTATTTTAGAGGAAATAAAATGAAATTAAAAAAATACGAAGGCAATCCAATCATGTCCCCAAGCAAGGATATCCCTTGGGAAAACTTTTGCGTATTGAATCCGGCCGTTATCTATGACGATGAAAACGAAAGGTTCGTTATGGTGTATAGGGCGGCAGGCGACGATCCTACCCATATTATTAGGTTAGGTCTTGCGACTAGTAAAGATGGAATCCCGTTTTTAGGATTTAACACCACAAAGTTT
>DOQE01000131.1:0-1515 GCA_003512585.1 Bacillota bacterium
AATGCCTTATGGGGAATCGCCAACCCCTTGCTTCTTTCTTGGCAAGTGAATGAAGTTTTGATTTCTTTACTTAAAACCATTCTAACGGGCGGAGTTTCCATGGTTATATTTTTCTTTATCTTCCTAATAATTTTCCCAAATTTAGAAAAAAATGCCGTAAGGGAAGAAAGCAAACTAGAAAAAGCAAAGAAAAAGAACGTTAGTAAGGAAAAAAATAGAAAAATTAGAAAAAAGGGCTAATATTCTTAGGAAAAAAGCCAATTTAGAAAACGCCAGATTAGAATATATAAAAGAGTCATGTTTATACAATTCTAAAGCCATTTCTTATTTTTCTTATCTAAATAAAAAAGAAAAAGAAGATCTTGTTGCCAATAAATATGAAGAGGCCATAAGGCAAAAAGAAAAAATGAAGGAAGCGAAAGCTATTTACGATGACCTCTATAGCAAAAGCAAAATGTAACAATTAGCTTCAAACCATTTTTAAAAATAACTTAACTACCCAAATAAAAAAGTGTTATTAATGATATTGTCTTGCTTCTTTCGTTTTTAAATGTTCAATTATCAAATTTCTAGAACACGTGGAAATTTCATTTAAGCTCATATCTTTATAATCGTTATAAAAAAGGACTTCCAAAACATCGATATAGACTTTTGTTTTATGAAATGGAAACCTTTTGAAAACGGATTGGGTATTTTGAATTGAAGCAATAACGATTGGCTTCTTTGCCTCTTTCGCCATGGAAAAACTACCTGGATGAAAGGGGAGTAAAATAGGATTTGGGTAATTTTTATTCCTTGTTCCTTCCGGTGCAATGCAAATTGAAGTAGTGGAACTTTCCAATAAACTACTAGCCTCTCCCATTACTTTCTTTCCATCGATTAAATCGCCTTGGATTATTGTTAAATAGCCAGCATAAGTAAGCCATTTCCCTGCCACGGGGATATTTGCGTTGGCCAATTTAGAAACGCAGACCATGGGTACTTTGGCTAGCAAAGACATCAAGCAAATATGATCTAGTCCGCTTAAATGGTTGGTTGCTAGCATGAAAGAAGTATCTCTTGGTAGCTTTTCTAATCCATTGGAAACTACTTTTATTCTTAAAAATAAGCATATCAAATAAGCGGTTTCGCTTATTATCCACATCGCATATTTATTTGGCTTGTATTTATGTCCTTCTTTTATGAACAAAGAAAATAAGCTGCAGTAAAGAGCGTGCAGAAGCAATAAAGAAAGAAAAAAAGCAATAGATAAGACAATTGGGACATAAAACAATGTCCAATCTTCTTGCATCGAATAAGAAAAATAAGTTACTAACGACGCCCCCATTGAAAGAAAAACATAGCTAATTAGTAAAAACATAATGCCAAAAGTATACTCGCTTGGTAATAAAAGAAAATCTCGTAGTAATTACTAGGTTCATATTCGTGATAAAATTATTTCTATGGATGCTAGTTTAGAATATTTAAATAAAAAGGATTTCGATAAGGTTATTGAAATTAATAAAGATAAAAAAG
>DOQE01000131.1:1523-7195 GCA_003512585.1 Bacillota bacterium
CACTTTATTATCTTCTTCTTTCTTATATTGGAAAAAATGATGTAGAAAACGCCAATAAATTCATAAAGAAAAATAGATTGGCTTTATTTAGCTATAATCCGAAAGGGCTCATTAAGGCCGATATTGAATTATCTTTGGCAGAAGCTGATTTTATTAACGCTAGAGAGAAGCTAGAAATTTATGAGAATTTTCCTTATGTCAATCAAGAAATAGAAGAACTTTTCATTTTCTATAAAGACAAAATCAAAAAAGAAGAAAGTGAACTTTTAAAATCAATAAAAAAGAACATAAATGGCCTAGAAAAGAAAAATACCCCTTCTTTAGATGAGAAAAGAGAAATCATTTATGCCTATTTGCTTTCCTTGTCTAACGAAAAGTCATTAAGTTCTTTTGATTTATCTTTTTGCTTATCTTTGATTGAATCAAATAGGGAACTTGCCTTAAGAAAATATGCCTTGTTGATACTTGCTTATTTTAAAATCGATAAGAAGATAAATTTTGAAAACAAAGTTTACGAAATTAAAAATTTAACTATACCAACATTAGATAAAAATTATTTAAATATTAAAAATAAATTGGCTTCTATTGCTGATTTAAGCCTTTCTTCTATATGTTCTAGTTTATTGGATTCCATTTCTTATTCTCTTTTCCCTGAGTCTATAGTAAAGATAGAAAATTTTTATGATTCTCTTCTTTGCCTTGGAAAAAAATATTTAGGTTTAGAATTAAATGAAAAGGAAAAAGAGATGGCCGATGATTTAGATATCATTGTTAAAAATTCACCATCGATTTAAAAAATTATTGAAAATTTTAATCAAATTGTTTGGTGTCTATCTTAAGATAGGGTATATTATCTCTTGCTTTTAAAGGAATACTTATGAAAAACACATTAAAAAAATTAGATGATTGCAAAGTTGAAATCACTGTCGAAGTACCTTCTTCTACTTGGACTTCTGCCCAAAAGAAGGCTTTTAGCAAATTGGCTGCCAATGTTACTATCCCAGGCTTTAGAAAAGGACACGCTCCAGAAGCCATGGTCAAATCCCATATTGATCCAAGCAAAATAATGGATCAAGCCTTAAACGATATTCTTCCTACTGTTTATGGAGAAGTCATCACGGAGAACAAGGTTGAACCATTTTATCGTCCAGAAGTTGACGTAGTCAAAGTAAGCGATACTGAATTAACGTTAAAATTTGTTGTCACCTTGGTCCCGAATGTTACTTTAGGAAATTACAAAGGACTTCACGCCGAAAAAGAAGTTGCATCCGTTACCGATGAAGAAATAAACAAAGACATCGAGAATAGATTAAAGGGCAATGCGGAACTAGTAAGCTCAGATAAACCGGCCGCCAAAGGAGACACGGTCGTCATTGATTTCGAAGGTTTTATCGATGGAACTCCATTCGATGGAGGGAAAGCCGATAATTATTCGTTAGAACTTGGTTCTAATTCTTTCGTTCCAGGATTTGAAGATGCCTTAATTGGGGTAAAAGCAGGCGAAGCTAAAGACGTTGAAGTTACATTCCCAACTCAATATGTTAAGGAATTAGCTGGAAAAAAAGCTACTTTCAAATGCCTAGTCCATGAAGTCAAAAACAAAGTTATTCCTGAATTAAACGATGAAGCAGTTGCTGATTTAGGCTTAAAAGATGTTAAAACAGTCGACGAACTCAAAGAATTTGTCAAAAAGACTTTATTAGAAAGAAAAGTCAATTCTGCGGAAGCCAAATATTATAATGATATTTTCTCCCAAATTGTTGATGGTTCAAAAATAGAGATAGCTTCTAGCATAGTCGATTCAGAAGCAAACGCCTCAATCGAGAACTTAAAAAAGCAAGTCGAAAGCAATGGTTTGACATTCGAACAATATCTAGAAATAACCGGCAAGACCCTCGATTCGTTAAAAGAAGAAATGAAAAAAGAGAGCATGAAGAATATCAAAGGCTATTTGGTCTTGAATAATCTCGCCGCCAAAGAAGGTTTGTTAGTCGATGATGCTGAACTTGACCATGAATTAGCCAAGACTGCCGAAACCTATAAAATGAAATTAGAAGATCTAAAGAAAGCCTATGGCAACTCTTTGTCTTCTTATAGGGAAAGTTTAGTCCAAAATAAAGTTAGAAAATTCATATTAGAAAATAATAAGTAAAAATAAATAGGGTGATTGCCCTAGAAGAAAGGAGGCAAATATGCCTGAAAGTGAAATAAAACAAGAAAGTTCTTCCTCACTTACCCTTCCTCTTCTTATTGTTAGATCACTAGTCGTTTTTCCTTCGGTGAGCGAAAATATCGAGGCATCGAGGGATTTTTCAGTAAAGTCAATAGAGCTAGCGCAAAGCGAAACAAATAACCAAATTGTTATCGTCTCTCAAAAAGACGAAAACATTGATAATCCGGAATTTAAAGACATTTATGATGTCGGTACGCTTTGTAAGATCGTTAGTTCAACTTCTTCTGATTCTAGAGTCAAAATTAGAGTGGTTGGGTCCAAAAGAGTCAAAATTACATCTATAGTTAACAAAGATGGTGCTTTTTTTGGTACTTTTGAATTTGGCGAAAGCTATGAAGAAAACGTTTTAAATGAAGTTGACCTAGTCAAGAAAATAGTCGATTTCATTTCATCTAATCCTAGCATTGCCCATTCCATACCCAGGTCGAGTCTATCTCAACTTGGAAAAGGCATTTCACCAAGCGAATTACCGGATACCATAGCTTCATTTTTACCATTAAATAACAGCCAAAGGCAAAGAATCCTTAACCAATTTGATCCAGAAAATAGACTCAAGGAATTACTTGCCATTTTAAATGAAATTAAGTCTTCTGCCGAAATAGAAGCTGATTTACAAAATAAAGTCAGGGTTTCGGCTGAAAAATCTCAAAAGGAATATTTCTTAAGAGAAAAAATGAAGGCCATAAGGCAAGAACTTGGTGAATCTAGCGATGCAGCAAGTAGCGAAGACAAAGTAAAAGAAAAGCTTGAAAAGAATCCTTATCCAGAAAACGTCAAGGCTAAAATCAAATCCGAGCTAAAGCGATATGAAATGATGCCTGAAGCTTCGCTAGAAAGCTCTTTGATAATGTCTTATATCGAGACCCTTTTAAGCGTTCCTTGGTTTGAAAAAACCGAAGACGACATGGACTTAGATCATGTTAAAAAAGTTCTTGATGAGGACCATTTTGGCTTAGAGAAAGTAAAGAAAAGGATTATTGAATATCTTGCCGTTAAGAAGATGACTGGCAATTTAAAAGCCCCAATTCTTTGTTTTTATGGCCCACCGGGATGTGGCAAGACTTCCTTAGGTAGATCCATTGCCAAGGCTTTAGGAAGAAAATTCTTTAAGACAGCATTGGGTGGGATTAGCGATGAAGCTGAAATTAGGGGTCATAGAAGGACTTATGTAGGTTCTATGCCAGGTAGAATAATCCATGGCATGATTAAAACCGGAGTCACTAACCCCGTATTTCTTCTTGATGAGATTGATAAAGTCGGAGGCAGCAATTATAGAGGCGATCCTTCAAGTGCTATGTTAGAAGTTCTTGATCCTGAACAAAATTTTGCCTTTAACGATAATTACATCGAAGAACCTTACGATTTAAGTAACGTCTTATTTATTTGCACGGCCAATTACATCGAAAATGTTCCAGCGCCTTTAAGGGATAGGCTCGAATTAATCGAAGTACCCTCTTATACGGAACTAGAAAAAATAAAAATTGCCGACGGCTTTTTAATACCAAAGCAAACAAAGGCCAATGGTTTAAACAAGGAAGATATTCTTTTTAAAGAAGCCTCAATAAAAACAATGATAGAACATTATTCGATGGAGGCTGGCGTTAGGCAACTTGAAAGATTAGTCTCTTCTTGCTGCAGAAAAGCCGTAGTTGAGATTTTAACTACAAAGGACATAAAAAAGCCAATTATTATCGATAATGAGAAAGTCCATAAGTATCTAGGGGTTGAAGTTTTCGAGGGCTCCAAAAAGGAAAAAGAACCCCAAATTGGTGTCGTTACTGGTTTAGCCTATACTGAATTTGGCGGAGATATTTTGCCTATTGAAGTCACCTATTTTAAAGGAAAAGGCGGATTGGTTTTGACTGGCAAATTAGGCGAAGTCATGAAGGAATCGGCCACGATTGCCCTTGATTATGTACGCGCCAATGCCAAAAAATATGGAATTGATGAAGATATTTTCCAAAATAACGACATCCATATCCATGTCCCTGAGGGGGCAGTCCCAAAAGATGGGCCAAGTGCCGGAATTGCTTTAACTTGTGCCATAATTTCTAGCTTAACCCATAAAGCAGTATCTCCTAATATTGCCATGACTGGCGAAGTCACTTTAAGAGGAAAAGCCTTGCCAATTGGCGGATTAAGGGAAAAATCTTTAGCGGCCTCTAGATGCGGAATAAAAGAAATACTCGTCCCATTCGATAATAAAAAGGATGTTGAGGAGTTGCCTAAGGAAGTTAAAAAATCCTTAAAGATTACCTTCATGAAATGCGTTGACGATGCCTTAAAAAGGATTTTTATAGAGCCAAAGCATGATTGATTTTAAAAAAGTAAAATTCATTACTTCTTCTACTGAAGCAAAAGAAGGACCTAAAGACAATTATCCCAGGGTTTTGATTTTAGGAAGAACTAATGTTGGCAAGAGTTCCTTAATAAATGCTCTAGTGGGACAAAAAATTGCATTTAGTTCAAAAAAAGCCGGCAAAACCAAGCTTTTGAATTATTTTCTTATCGACGATTCTTTCTATTTGGTTGATTCTCCTGGCTATGGATCTACTGGCTACGCCACAAAAGACACCATTCAGTTTTCTTCCATGGTGGAAGGATTTCTTTCTTCTTCAACTTGCAAGGGCATATTGCTATTGCTAGATTTAAGAAGGAATTTGGGAGAAGACGATGTAGCCTTCATTCGATACCTAGAAAATAGTTCTCATAATATAGTAACAGTTATTACCAAGGCCGATGCACTTAATCAATCCGCTTTGCATAAGGCTAGATTAGAAGCGACTAGAGTAGGGTTAAATAATCCGCTTTTTAGCGACTTATCTAGCAAGTCAATTAATAAAATTAGAAGCGAAATAGCTTCTTTAATAAAAGACCTGGTTTAAAAGCCAGGTTTTTTCTTGCTAATCTAGAAATTATATTTAATAATTAACTTGTTCTAAAGAAGTAGAAGGGATTTGGGAATTCTTCTAAAAATATAGCCTTGGCTGGTGAAAAAAGGTTAGAAGGAACCAATGAGTCGTCTATGGAGGAATAGCTACCAAAGCTATAAATGGAAAATAAGAGCCTAATGGATATATTCACTAGGAATTTGGGTGGTACCACGTTAAAAGCGTCCCAAAGATGGCGCTTTTTTATTTTAGGAGAAGGTTATGTTAGAAAAGCATTACGAACCCGTCAAAGTCGAAGAAGGGAAATACGATAATTGGGTCAATAGCGGTTATTTTAGTTGCGGAGATAAAACCAAACAGCCATTTTCATTGGTAATACCTCCCCCAAATGTAACCGGCAAACTCCATTTAGGACATGTCATGGATACGATCCCTGATGACATTATCGCTAGATATAAACGCATGATGGGCTTTGATGTCTTGTGGGTACCCGGGGTTGACCATGCCGGTATTGCAACCCAAGCCAAAGTCGAAGCCAAATTAAGGGA
>DOQE01000138.1:0-152 GCA_003512585.1 Bacillota bacterium
ACCATTTCTTCTGAAGTAACTAGGGTTTCATATAATTTTTCGCCATGTCTAGTCCCGATATTTTGAATGCCTGTTTTTGATCCAGTCAATTCAATAACGGCTTTGGCTAACGTATCTATGGTCGCAGCAGGAGCTTTTTGAACAAATAAATC
>DOQE01000138.1:173-2177 GCA_003512585.1 Bacillota bacterium
GGGCGTGTTGAAAAGCAAACATGACCAAATCAACCGCATCATCTAAAGTCATCATGAACCTAGTCATCTCTGGATTAGTGACTGTTATGGGGCGATTCGCATGGATTTGATCAAGGAAAAGAGGAATGACCGAACCTCTACTTGCCATGACGTTCCCATATCTAGTCAAGCAAAGAACGGTGTCTCCTGGCAATAATTGCCTACTTCTGGCAATGACATTTTTTTCCATTAAAGCCTTGGTTATTCCCATGGCATTAATTGGATAGGCAGCTTTATCGGTAGAAAGGAAAACCGCGTTCTTGACATGATTATTAACACAAGCCGTAATTACATTATCGGACCCCAAAACATTAGTTTTAGTAGCTTCTAATGGATAAAATTCGCAAGAAGGAACTTGTTTTAAAGCCGCGGCAGAGAAAACATAATCAACGCCCTTGAAGGCATTTACAATCGAATTATAATCACGAACATCGCCAATATAGAATTTGAGTTTATCATCATCAAATTCCTTTCGCATGTCATCTTGTTTTTTCTCATCGCGAGAAAGGATACGAATTTCTTTTATTCCAGTATGTAGAAATCTTCTAGTAACGGCATGTCCAAAAGACCCCGTTCCACCTGTAATTAACAGGATTTTTCCATCGAAAACACTGCTCATATTGTTACTTACTCCTAAAATTTCCTTAATTATTATCTCACTAGATTAAGCGTTTTCCTATAAGGAAAAAATAACGTTATTTAAAAAGTGTTATAATTTAAAAATATTTTTAAGAATGCAACGCGTTTATATCATTTTCTTGATAGAGTTATTGTCTTAGAGTAGGGGGCTATCGACTTTTACTTAATGGCAAAAAACTAAGAAATGAATCCAAAAAAATTAATAACGTTAACTAATCTTAAAAACCAAAACACTACAAATAATGCCATATTAGACAAAAAAAGATTTGATACACATTTTGCATCAAACCTCTTCTTTCTAAATTTAAAAACAAATTATTTCGTTACAAAATTGGCAACGTCTTTAAAAACCATTTCCTTTTCGGTTTCGCAAAAAATCTCATGCCTCATATGGTCATATAAACGCATGCTGACATTTTTTATCCCTAATTTTTTATAAGTTTCATAAAGCCAAATTGGACCGACGCCATTTTGCCCAACCGGATCTTCTTTACCAGCAATTATAAAGATATGGGTATCCTTATCTATTTGTTTCATTTCTTTTTTATCCCAAATTTTGGACATACCCTTTAAAAAATATTTCCAGAATGAACCGGTATTTAACGCACCACAATAAGGATCTTTTTCATAGGCAGCGATATTTTCTTCATCATAAGAGAGCCAATCGTTTGGACCTTTTCTATTTTTAATAGATTTAGAATAAGCGTCCAATGAAAGTTTCTGAATAAAAGGAACGGGCTTTTCAAAATTTTTCTTATTCACGATTATATTGGCCAAAAAGGAAGCTAATTTCATTAACATCCTTTGTCCTCCATTTGACCCGCAAAGAATAATCTTATTAGCTTTCCCTGGATATCTTTCCATAAAGGATTGAGTCATAAAAGAACCCATGGAATGTCCGAAATGGGTTGTTGGCAAGCCATTTTCTTTTGCTTTATCAACCATAAGGGCAATTCCATCGACGTTTTTAGAAAAACCGTCTACCGGCCAAATTTGTTGCCTTTCAATAGACTCCGCATTTAATCCTTGCCCAAAAGCATCCAAGACAAAAACATTAATTCCATATTGATTTAAATATTTTGCGGCTTCTTCATATCTAGTCGCATGTTCGCACATGCCGGTTTGAATTGTAAGGTTATACTTTGCATCCTTAGCTAAATATTCGACCCCTTTTAAAATTTCTCCACTTGGTAAACTTAATTCAAATATATTGGACATTGCTATCTCCTTTTTAGTTAACTTAATTTTAAACGAATGCATTATTATTGCTAGAAAAAAATAAGCCCCAAAAGGGGCTATTCGAAGTTATTTAATTATTAAATTCCA
>DOQE01000138.1:2200-8184 GCA_003512585.1 Bacillota bacterium
TTTTCTTTTGGAAATTATAGGCATCGCGACAGGCATCAACAACATTATACTTAGCAACCCAATGCAATTCGTTTTTGGCTTTATCGCATTGAGCATAATTCTCATCGACATCGCCAGGACGTCTAGCTTCTATTTGATATGGGATTTTAACTCCATTTGCTTCCTCGAAAGCATGAACCATTTGTAAAACGGAAGTCCCTTTTCCAGTGCCTAAATTATAAATGACTAAACCAGGGTTTTCTTCTAATTTAGTTAATGTTGCAACATGCCCTTGGGCTAAATCTAAAACATGAATATAATCTCTAACCCCCGTACCATCTATTGTTTTATAATCATCGCCATAAACACGAAGATATTTAAGTTTTCCAATAGCGACTTGGCAAATATATGGCATTAGGTTATTCGGGATACCGTTAGGATCTTCACCTAGTAAGCCAGATGGATGAGCGCCAATAGGGTTAAAGTAGCGAAGCAAAGCAGCATTCATGCTCTTATCGGCTTTGCAAAAATCGGTAATGATTCTTTCGATCATGACTTTTGTTTCGCCATACGGGTTGGTCGCTGATTTAACTGGATCAGTTTCTTTTAAAGGAACTCTATCTGGAACCCCATATACGGTCGCGCTAGAAGAGAAGACTAGGTTTTTAACGCCGAACTCTTTCATTAAAGAAAGCAAATTACAAGTAGAAACCAAATTATTTGAATAATATTCGACAGGCTTTGAAACGCTTTCGCCAACGGCTTTTAAACCGGCAAAATGAATAACGGCATCAAATTTTTCGGTTTCAAATACTTTTCTAAAAGCAGGTAAATTGCAACAATCGACTTCATAAAAAGTTGGTTTGACCCCTGTAATGGTTTTGATTCTATCCACTACCTCTTTTTTAGAATTATAAAGATTATCGACAATGCAAACATCGTATCCCTTTTCAATTAAGGCAATAACGGTCTCGCTTCCGATAAATCCGGTCCCACCAGTTACTAATACTCTCATTGTTTTTTCTCCTTTTTATTTTTTTGTTTTGTATTCAATGATTTTTTTGCATTTGCTTTGGCTTGTTCGTTTTTCGCCTCCGCTAGACGCCTAGCTTCTTTTTCCCCAATTATGGCTTCATGTTTTAATTCATGGCTAGAAGGGGTAATTTCCTTAGAAGCTGTCTCGCTATGAAGCTCTTTTCTTAACAAAGAAATAATATAGTCGCTTAATAGTTTATTAGCTTGGCTTGAAATAGCTAGTCTAAGCGCCAATAAGCCCAAGCCATCTCTAGCTGAGTTGATAGCCTTTTCTTTGTTTGTTTTCTTTTCGACTTTAAATCTTTTGCCAATTTGATCGACCTTGGTTGATATCTTATTGCTAGCCTCGCTTAAGATAGAAGTCTCAAGCTCACAAAAGAAAGCGTAAAGTTTGCCTTTATCGGTGGATATACCTTTGTCTAGTTCAAGAAGCAAAGACATATCGGACATCGAAATCGTGCTTTTCATTAAGCAAATGGCCATCAAATAGCCAATTTGGTCACGAGAGTATTTCTTTTTAATGGGCTCAGAAACCATCTTGGCTTTCACATAATTATTAACCATAAAGGAGGTAAGTTGCCTTTCTTCGCTTGGAGAAAGAGTTTGCAAAGCTCCATTTATGAATTTAAGAACTTGTTCCATATAAAGTTCAACGCCTGGAAGTTCTTTATATTTAGGCAAGGAAAAAGAAGAGACATCTTTTAAATATTGTTTTAATTCGGCAATCTCTTTTTCCATAAAATTATCTTTTCTTGATTTCCTCGTTCATTATTTTAGCAACTAAACTAGGATTAATCTTTCCTTTTCCCTTTTTCATAACTTGGCCAATAAGATAACCTATCGCGCGTCCGTTCCCTCCTTTAAAATCAATAATAGATTGAGGATTGGAATCAAGGACTTCATTTATCAAAGGCAAAATTTCTCCTGCATCATTGCTTTGCTTTTCTATATGAAGGGCAGATTTAGCATCTTCTATGCCTACATTATTATCTAAACAGTAGAATAAGATGTCGCTGCATTGCTTATGGCTAAACCCTTCTTCTTGCATTGAAGCTAATTTGGCTAAGTTTTCACTAGAGAAAGAGAAGGAAGAAATATCTATGCCCTTCTTATTCAAATAAGAATTAACTTCTACTATTAGAAAATTAGCAATAGTTTTGGCTAGCTTCTTATCGATAAGGCATTTCTCAAAATAAGAAGACATGTCCAAAGAAGAGAGAATTATTTCGGCATCTTTTTCACTTAATCCGTAAGACAAGTATCTTTCTTTTTTGGAATCGTATAATTCCGGACAAGAAGAAATAGCATTTTCTATAAATTCATTAGATAACTTAATGGGAGTAATATTTGGCTCTTCAAAATATTTATAATCGACCGCATCCGTCTTCTTTCTCATTAAAATTGATTTGCCGCTAGCTTCATCAAATCTTCTAGTTTCTTGCTCAACTTTTCCGCCGCTAAGTAAAATCGCACTTTGCCTTTCAATTTCATAATCCAAAGCAAGTTCAATATTCTTGATGGAATTTAAGTTTTTAAGTTCAACTTTAGTCCCAAAAATATTCGACCCGTATGGTCTTAAAGAAACATTGACATCAACTCTTAATGAGCCTTCTTCCATCTTGCCATCGCTAGTTAAGGAATAAACAACAATATTTCTAATGGCTTCTACATAATGGCTAGCCTCTATGCCAGATCTTAATTCTGGATAAGAAACAATTTCTACTAATGGAGTTCCGGCCCTATTGTAATCAAGAAGAGAATAATCGACAAAATGAAGTTGCTTGCAAGTATCCTCTTCCATATGGATACGTTCAATACCTATTCTTTTATCGTTACCGTCTTTGTCTTTAATAATTAAATAGCCGTTATGGCCAATAGGTCTTCTTTGCTGGGTAATTTGAAATCCCTTCGGCAAATCGGCATAGAAATAATTCTTCCTATCGAAATGCAACGTATGGTCTATTTCCATATGCAATGCATTGGCAACTCTTATGACATTTATAACTGCCTGTTTATTAACTACCGGCATTGTACCGGGGAAAGCCATGTCAAAAGGAGTTACTTCGGTGTTGGGACTTCTAGAAAAAGAATTAGGAGAAGAAGAAAACATTTTTGATTTTGTTTTCATCTGAACATGGATTTCAAGTCCGATTACCGGTTCAAAATTCATAGGTTTCCCTCCTTATTGTCATTGATACTTAAATTAGATAATCCACTTATTTCCTCAAATTTATTAGCGATATTAAAGAGCAAAGATTCTTCGAATTTTCTAGTTGTAAAGTTTACTCCGATTGGTAAGCCATCCTTTTTAGTTAAAGGCAAAGTAATAGATGGAAGACCGGCAAAGTTCCCAATTGCTAAATAATTGTCCGCGATTAAATATTCGCTGGATAACTTATCGCCACTATCTATAAACTTAGGAGCCACACTAGGGGCAGCTGGAGCAAAAATAGCATCGTATTCAGTTAAAATCTCATTAGTTTTATCGACTATCTTCCTTCTTATTTTTTGTGCTCTTAAAAACAATTCGTCTTGGTTTTCTCTCATCAAGGCAAAACTGCCGATAACAAATCTTCTTTTTATTAATTCGCTAAAACCTTTCGTTCTAGCGTTACTCATAACCTCTTGATAAGAAGACCCACCATAATTAGGCCCAAATTTTATGCCATCTAGATTAGCATCGTTACTAGTAGCCTCTGCACAAGAAATAACTATATAAACTGGATAAATGGCTTTTAATAAATCCAAAGGAAAACTAACATAATCAACAATTGCCCCTTCTTCTTTTAGTTTTTCGGCAGCTTTAGAAAAAGAAGAAAGAAGATATTTATCGGAAATGGAATCCAATATTTCTTTAATGACTGCAATTTTTTTGCCTTTGATAGAATCATTGATATGAAAAGTATAATCTTCTACCTTTTCTAAACTAGAAGTTGAATCTTTTTCATCTCTTCCTGCCAAAGCATTTAATAAAATGGCACTATCTAAGACGGAACGGGTAAAATAACCTACATGGTCTAAACTAGGGGCAAAAGGAAATAAACCAAACCTAGAAATCCTTCCCCAAGTTGGCTTCATTCCAACTAGACCGGCAAAAGAGGCCGGCTTTCTAATTGAATCGCCTGTGTCGCTACCAGTAGAAAAAGGAACACCATTAGATGCAACTAAAGAAGCCGATCCACAACTAGATCCGCCTACCATCCTAGTATGAGTTTTATCATATGGGTTAAATGTTTTTCCTTTATGACCAGTGGTACCAGTCCCTCCCATTGCAAGTTCATCTAGAGTTGATTTGCCAATTAAAATGGCTTTTTTCTCTTTTAATTTTGTAACAACAGTAGCATCAAAAAGAGGAATATATCCATTTAAAATGTTACTTGAAGCCGTTGTTTGCAATCCTTTTGTAGAAAAGTTATCTTTGCAAAAATAAGGAATTCCCCATAAAGGATTATCGACTTCTACCTCTTTTAAACTAGAAGCGAAATCCAAAGCCTCGTCTTCATTTAAAATCTCAATCGCATTATCGTTATTTTCTTTGGCTCTTTTTATGGCTTCCTTAGTTAGTTCTAAAGGAGTAGTTTCTCCCTTAACTAGACTAGAATGCATTTCAGCAATTGTTCTATCTAAAATCGACATATTATTGCACCACCTTTGGCAATTTTATTTGCCCATCCATTTTTGAGGCAGCGTTTTTTATAGCCTCATCCCTAGGCAAAGGTTCTGTCGGGATGTCTTCCCTTAAATAGGAAGTCGAACACTCAAAAGGGAAGGTCATGGGTTCACACTCCTCAAGTCCTTTGATTTCTCCAATGATATTCATTTGTTTTGTCAAAATATCAAATTCTTCATAAAGAGTGTCCACTTCTTCATCACTCATCGTAAACAAAAGCCTATTCGCGGCATCTTTTAATACATCTTTTGTTATTTCCTTCATAAATCAGCCTTTCTACATTAGTATAAACCTTATTGGCCTATTTTCCCTAGATGGGAAAGCGCCTCTTCTTCATCCATTATAGTTATGCCAAGTTGTTTTGCTTTTTCTAATTTGGAGCCAGCATCGCTTCCAACGATTACACAATCGGTCTTTTTTGAAACAGAGCCCGCTACTTTAGCCCCGATCCCTTCTAGGATATCGGTCAATTCATTCCTAGAATATTTTACAAGGGAACCAGTTAAGACTACCGTCTTGTTATAAAAATAGGAATTGACATCAACCTCGTCTGCCCCCGTATAAGAAAAATTAACTCCATATGACTCTAACCTAGAAATAAGCTGCCGATTTTTTTCGTCATGAAAATAATCATATAAAGCTTTCGCACAAACCGGGCCAATAGTTGGAATTGACAAATAATTCTCTTCGCTAACAGTATAGAAATTAATCAATTTTTTGTATTGCTTAGCCAATATTTTTGCAGTTTTTGAACCAACTTCTTTTATCCCTAATCCAAATAGTAATCTTTCTAAAGATCTCGTTTTCGATGCATCTATAGCAGAAATCAAAGAAGAAATGGATTTATTGCTCCATCCATCTAATTCTTTTATTTCTTCAGCATGGTTAGAAAGTAAATACACGTCTGGGATATCTTTTAAGAAACCTTCGGCAAAAAATTCTTCGACAACGCGATCACCCATGCCATCAATATCCATGGCATCTCTACTTGCAAAATGAATAATTCCCTCGATTTTTCTTGAAGGGCAATCTGGATTCAAGCAATAATGCAAACCTTGAACTTTAGTTAACGGGCCTTTGCAAATTGGGCAAATAGAAGGCATGATAAATTCTTTTTGAGTTCCATCTCTTTCTTCTATTATTGGCCGGACAACTTCAGGGATGACATCGGCTGCCTTTCTTAAGGAAACTATATCGCCAATCATTAAGCCTTTATCTTTTATAAAATCTTCATTATTTAAAGTTGCTCTTTGAACTAAAGAGCCGGCAACCCGGACGGGCTCTAAAATAGCATTTGGAG
>DOQE01000138.1:8229-22193 GCA_003512585.1 Bacillota bacterium
TACTAAAGGAGGGAATTTATAGGCAACTGCCCATTTTGGCGTTTTGGCTGTATAACCTATATCATCATATTCATTTAAATTGTCCACCTTAAAAACCAAGCCATCGATATCATAGGGCAAAGATTCTCTTTTTAAAGTGTATTCGTTAACGTAAGAAACCATTTCACTTACCCCGTGTAGCACTTTTCTTTCATGATTTGTTTTAAAGCCTAATTCATCTAAATAATCTAGAGCTTTTGAATGAGAGGATATCCCTAATTCTCTAGCGTTAACTAGATAATACCAAAAAGCATCGAGCTTTCTAGAAGCAGCCACGCTCGAGTCTAAATTTCTAACACTACCGGCTGCAGCATTTCTAGCATTGGCAAAAAGAGGCAAGCCTTTTTCTTTTCTATCTTTATTTAAAGCAACAAGAGAAGACTTAGGCATAAAGACCTCGCCCCTAACTTCAAATGGTCTTTTTTCTTTAACTCTTAATGGAATTGACTTAATTGTTATGACATTTTGAGTGACATCTTCCCCCATTACCCCATCGCCACGAGTAACGGCATATTGGAGTTCTCCATTTTCATAAATTAAACTCATGCCCAGGCCATCGATTTTCACTTCACCGACATATATATTTGTCTTTTCGTGGGTAACCTCAGTTATTTTCCTATCAAAATCTGCAATTTCATCTTCATTATAGACATTGCCTAAGGAAAGCATTAAACGCTTATGAGGTATTTTTTTAAATTCTTTTGCAACTTGCCCGCCTACTCGATTTGTTGGAGAGGTGGCTAACTTGATATCAGGAAATTCCTTTTCCAAAAGAATCAGTTCATTCATGTATCGATCGAAAGTAGCATCATCGACACTAGGATTATCTAAAACATAATATTCATATGTCCACTTATCCAAATGTTGCGATAAGTAATCTCTTCTTTCAATTGCTTCTTCTTTATTCATCAAGCGTTTCCTCCATTTGATACTACTTTAGAAATCATTGGATGGGAGCTCATCATAGTTTTCTTATTTCCATTATCAAAAAGAATAACGAATATTTCAGGACTAATAATTTCAACTACTTTTCCCCTGCCAAATTTTTCATGATTAACTATATCGCCAACATTCCAATGCAAAACTCCATTTGTGGTAGGCTTTGGCTCAACTATTTTCTTCTCTTCTTTTTTAGAGGAAAAGAATGAATCAAAGCCATGGCCTTGATTAAAATAATCATTGTCATCCAAATCCAAATTTCTCTTTTTATAAACCCAATTATCGGAATACCTTTGCTTAGGCAATTCCAAAGAAGCTTCTTTTATAAATCTAGACGGCATCTGATGACCATCATTTACATATGAGTAAGAGGTATTATAAGTTACATACAATTTCTTTTTAGCACGTGTAAATGCAACATAGGCTAAACGTCTTTCCTCTTCTTCGGCATCTCTATCTGTGGTATCCGACAAGGCTCGGCTTGAAGGAAATGATCCATCCATCATCCCTATGCAAAAAACATTATCAAACTCTAGTCCTTTAGCTACGTGGACAGTCATTAAAGAAATATAATTGCCACCAGATATATCATCTTGAGCAGAGATAAGGGCAATATTTTGCAAATATTCTTCGAAAGTAGATTCTGGGTGATGAGATAAATATGAATTCAAATCATCGAATAAAGCATTGACGTTGCCTACCCTATCCTCGTCTACTTCTTGGTCTTCGCTTATATAAGCATAATAGCCAATATCCGTAATAAAATCTTTTAGAATACCAGAATACGCCTCGCTTTTTTCTTTAAGCTTTTCTTTTGTATCTTCCATCTTTGCCACTAAAGAAACAATGGAGGTCAAAACTCTATTAGATAACTCCGTACCTGGATAGTTTGTAATGTTTGAAACGTATTCATATTCACTTAAATTCAAAGAAGCGGCTTCTTTTTTTATTATCTCTAAGCTAGTTGGTCCTATTTTCCTAGAAGGGACATTTATGATTCTATCAAAAGCCACATCGTCTTTCTCGTTTACTAAAACGCGAAAATAAGCAAGGACATCCTTGACTTCTTTTCTTTGATAAAACCGTAGCCCGCCGAATATTCTATAAGGCAAACCCCTATGGGCAAGTTCGGTTTCAAAAGGCCTAGTCAAATATGAAGAACGATAAAGAATGGCAATATTAGAATAGATGGCATCCTCTCCCTTCCCCGCTATTTTTTCTATTTCATCGACAACATATCTAGCTTCTTCTTCTGGCTTATCAAAACTTCTTACCGTTACGGGTTCCCCGCCACTTTGATTAGTAAAAAGGTCTTTTGGAACTCTTTTTTTATTATGGGAAATAAGAGAGTTCGCACAATTTAAAATAGAAGAAGTAGAACGATAATTCTCATTCAGTATTACATCTTTTAAATCAAGAAAGCGCCTAGGCATATCTAAAATAATCTTCTGGTTTGCACCGCGCCAGGTATAAATAGTTTGGTCTGGATCGCCAACTACATATAAATTTGTCGATTCATTGCTCAATAAATTTAAAAGTTCATATTGTACGTCGTTAGTATCCTGAAACTCATCAATAAGCAAATGTTGATACTTATTGGACCATCTTTGTTGGACATCAGGAAAATTTTTTAGAATTAGCAAAGTTTTCAAAAGCAAATCATCGAAATCCATGCTCAAGGAATTATCTTTTTTTCTTTCATAATCGCGATACATTTCGACAAATTCTTTTTCATTGATAAAAAACGGACTAGGCTTTATATCATCAGGATATAAACCGACATTCTTTTTTCTAGATATATATGAACGTAGTTCCTTAACGATAGGATCTGATTTCTTATAATTATGTTCAACAACTATTTCTTGAATTAATTTGCCCGTATCTTCATCATCCAAAATCGAAAAAGAAGGCGGAAAGCCTAATAAATATGCTTCTCTTCTTAAGAATCTAGCACACCAAGAATGAAAAGTGGCAACGGTTAAAAAAGGGGCAGCCCCAGGAATTAGCTTATCGACTCTTTCTTTCATTTCGTTAGCGGCTTTATTAGTAAAAGTAACAGCCAAAATAGAAGAAGGATTAACATGAAATACATCGATTAAATAAGCAATTCTATAAGTAAGGACACGCGTTTTGCCCGATCCAGCCCCAGCAATGACACGCACATGCTTGCTAGAAGTCGAAACGGCTTCAAGCTGAGAAGAATTTAATAAGGAAGGATAATCAATATTCATAGCGTTTATATTTTACATTTGCTTATCTTCCTTATAAATAAGGAAAACAAAATTTTACTATCTATTCAATTCGTTATAGACTTTAGTTATGATCTTCAAAGAAAAAGAAAGCTTAAATGAAAACTTATCTTTGATTGCCATTTGTTCTTGCCTAGTGGCAGTCATTTCCTTACTAGGATCATTTTTCCCTTTATCTAATTTTCTTTTGCCTCTGATAATCCCCTTTTTTGCTTGTTTGCCGCCATTGCTATGCAAGAAAAAATATAGCTGGCTTTTTATTTTTGTTTCATTGCCTTTATCAATGATCGCGGGGCTACATTCTCTTGGTGACATAATATTTTTTATATTGCCCTCGATTATAATTGGTTACATATATGGGTTAAGCGTAAAAATAAATCTACCCAACTCCCTTAATCTATTTTTTTTAAGTCTTATCGAACTAGGCTTATTTTACATAAGTCTATATTTAATAAAATTCATTTATAACGTCGACATGGGTTCAACTATTTTGACTTTACTAGGAAGCAATAAAGAGAATGCTTCAAATATCTTGCCATTGCTTTATTTAACTTATTCCTATGCCCAAATAGGACTAGCATCCTTATTTATAAATTTTGAATTACCAAAATTAAAAATAAGAAATAACAATAGGGAAATTAGATTTATGTCAGAACTATTAGGTTTATTATTTTTATTTTTATCTCTATGCCTAGTAGCAATAAACCCCCAAATCTCTTATTTGCTTTTAGGGCTAGGAGCATATTGGTCAATTGACTCTTTGCTGCTAATAATAAAAAGAAACAAATGGTATATATATGTAGCGTTAGGAATAGTCTTTTTTATAAATTTGCTTGTCTTTAGTTTTGCCTATAATAAATTCCCGTCTCCTAACGAATCTATAACATTTTCTATTTTACTAGTAACTTTTCCATTGGTAGGAGCTACTAGCAAAATAAGAAAAAAAGAAGAGACAAGAATCAAATAATCCCTTTATATTGTTTTCTTAATGGGTAAAAATATTAATAAGGAAAAAAGATGAACGCGATAAAGCAATTTGGATTAGGAATCATATACGCGGTATTATTCCCGTTAATTGTAGCTATAGCTGCCTTAATCGGCGTTTTCGGGATTATCAATTTCTTTTATCAAGGAATACTTGTTTTAATAAATTTCTTCAAGGGGAAACCTATCTTCCCCATATATAAGGAAGATAAAAAGGCTTATGACATCCTTCAAAAAGCCATTGATAAACAAAACGGAGTAGAAGAAAAGAAAGAAAATAATACTCCTACTCAAACAATCTATGTTCAACAAAACTATTATCAACAAAGTCCTAATGGATATATTGAGCAAAATCAAGGAAACCCAATGCAAAACCCCAACGGATTTATTCAAAATTCGCAGCAAGCCATAAACCCAAGCCAGCCTTTTATTACACAAAGTCCAGCAACTGATAGCTTAACAAGCAAGAGCCCTCAGCTTGACCAAATACCCCAAATAAAAAAAGATGATATCATCGAAACAAAATCAAATAATAACGAGGAAGTAGAGTTATTATCTTTTCCTGAAGCGGAGGAAGAAAGAAAATGAATCTAGTAACATTACTTTCCGAATCAGATAAAAAAGCCTTAATAGTATTGCTTGTCATTGCCATGGTATTGTTTTTACTTATCGGCTTATTGGGAATAGGCATTAGGAAAACAATGATTCATCAAAGCAAAAAAGCCGATACGTTGATGCATGATGTAGCCATCACCCATGTCGTTGATACCCCAGCATCATTTAAAAAATTTGGATTTAAGAAAAATTGTAGAAAGTATTTCAAAGAATCCTTATGGCCGTTTTTAATCGCCATAGTCGGCTTACTTGTCTATTTAATAACAAACATAGCCACTTCTAGATGGAACGAAAACCCATTCGCAATCTTAAATGACTTGTTTTTCTCGTTCAATTGGGAAGAAGAAGGATTGTGGGTTAATGTATTTGGACTAACTTTATTAAGTAGATTCCCAAGTGTTTCCCATAGTCCCACATTTATTTTGCCTAATTTACCATTCTATATTTCTGCCGCTTGTTTTTATACTTCAATTGTCTATTACTTGATTGTTTCGCAAGCATTCTTCTCGCGTCAAATCATGATAGGAAGAAGAGCAGTCTCTGTATTTGAAAAATCCTTAGAAGGCTATAAGGCAAGCGAAGATATAAAAATAACCCCGGATAAGCCTTTACCACCGAGTGAATAAATTATTGTTTCAAGCTAGAATCAGACAACCTTTTTCCTATTGGGCAAACCCCATTGCCATCACATTTGGAAGAGGATTTTTTCTCTCCGCAAGATAACAAAATTAAAGAAGAAGCGATAAATAGAAGCGAGATAATTTTCTTTTTCATAATTAATCAATATAATCCTTAGCCAAAAACCAACCAATAAAATATATAAGCAAGAATAAATCAATGGAAGTAAAAGAAACAGCAAAGTTTGACCAGTCACCGCCGATGATCAAGTTTTGCAAATCGAAAAGAAGCCAAATCAAGAAAAATATTCCTGAAATAATTGCCGTCAAGGCAGCCAAGGAAATAAAAGGGCCTTTATTAATGGAAAAAGATACTCCTCCAATAGAGGCGAAAACCATGAATAGATATAAAATAGGCCGCAAGATTAATTCAATCCACGCCACAGGATCATCAAGAAAAATTCTCCCACAAGCTAAATCGGCAAAAAATGAAATAAAGTGAGCAAACCCACTAAAACACAAAAGTATTGATCCAATCGTAAGAATTATTCGTCCTAAACGAATGGAAAAAGCTATGTTTTTATTAAAAAAGGCATTGTAAACAATATTATCCTTTTTCATTTCCCCACGGATAAATCAACTATTTCCCAAATAATAAAGGCAAGAATAACTAAGCAAAGTCCAAGTATTACAAAAAATATCCTTCTTTTAGCTATTTCCTTTTCGCTTAAGGAAGGCTTTTTTGTTTCATTAGAACCATTTAAATCTTTAATATTCTCGTCCATAATCAATATTTTAAATTCGAACTAGTTCTAGGATATGGTTCGGTATCGCGGATATTTGTAACCCCAGTTAGATACATCAATAACCTATCAAATCCAATACCAAAGCCTGAATGGATGGCCCCGCCATATTTGCGGAGGTTCAAATACCAATCTAAACCATCCTCGTTCCCAGCCTTTTTCATCTTTTCTTGCAAAATTTCGTAACGTTCTTCCCTTTGGGAACCGCCAATGATCTCGCCTTCTCCAGGTACTAAAAGATCGCAAGCTGCAACAGTTTTCCCATCATCATTCTCTCTCATATAAAAAGCTTTGATTTCTTTTGGATAATTAATTAAGAACATAGGCCCCTTAACTATTTCTTCAGTTAAATAACGTTCGTGTTCGCTTTGTAAATCCATTCCCCATTCAATCTTGTTATATTCGAATTTATGACCTTTTTTTATCGCTTCTTGAAGTAATTTAATGCCTTCCGTGTATTCCATTTTTGTAAATGGCGTTGCCAAAACATGCTTAAGCTTATCTATTAAACCAGGGGCAATCATCTTATCAAAGAATTCCATTTCATCCGGGCATTTTTCCAATACATAAGAAATGCAGAACTTAATAGTTTCTTCCATTAATTCCATATCATCATCTAAATCGCCAAAATAAATTTCTGGCTCGATCATCCAAAATTCAGAAGCGTGACGAGGTGTATTTGATTTTTCGGCTCTAAAGGTAGGCCCAAAAGTATAAACGGAACGGAAAGCGCTTGCAAAAGCCTCAACATGTAATTGGCCAGAAACTGTTAATGAAGCTCTCCTGCCAAAGAAATCAGTATCATTCAATTTCCCTTTTTCATCAGTCGTGCAAACAGTAAAGACTTGACCTGCGCCTTCTGCATCATTTGCAGTAATTTCAGGAGTATGCACATAGACAAACCCTTTGTCTTGGAAAAATTGATGAATGCCAAGAGCCAATTTGCTTCTTAATCTATATAAAGCCAAGAAAGTGTTGGTCCTTGGACGAAGATAAGCCAAATCACGTAGATATTCGAAGCTGTGCCTTTTCTTTTGGAGCGGATAATCGCTTGAGCAATCACCTAATAACTCAATTTTACAAGCATGTATTTCAAACGGTTGCTTCATTTCTGGAGTCATTTTTATTTCTCCACAAACTTCAATACACGCCCCCGTTAAAATATGAGAAACCTGTTCAAAATTACTTAAGGAAGGACTATATATGACCTGGATTGGTTTAAAACAAGAACCATCGTTAAGGGAAATAAAACCGATCGATCCAGAATCACGATTAGTCTTAACCCAACCTTTTATGGTAACTTCTTTTAACTCGGATAAATCTTTTCCTTGCTTGGCAAGGGAGTAGAGAGCATCTACTAAAACACATTTACTTTGCATATTAAATAGTATAAAACCTCATTATATTTTTGTAAGCATATTAATGCTTTTTTTAAAATTCCTTGTAATGATCTATTTTCCAATTTGGATCAACCCCTAAATCCAAAGAAGCAAATATTTTCATATCATAAAGGTGAGAAGCAACCTTAGCTATCATGGCCGCATTATCGGTGGTGCACCATAAAGGCGGGATAAGAAGTTCAACCTCCGAAGAGGCAAATTTTTCTTTCATTTGCTCTCTTAAATAAGAATTGGCGGATACTCCTCCAGCCAATACTACTTGTTTGACTTTAAACTCGTTGGCGGCTTTAACGGTTTTGGATACAATTTGAGCAATGGCCACATCTTGAAAAGACTTAGCCATGTCGTCAACATTAATTTCCTCGCCTTTCATCTTTAATGTATTTACTAAATTAATAACAGCGGTTTTTAAACCTGAATAAGAAAAATCGTAAGGATTCTCGCTAACATGAGGCATAGGCAAATCGTAGGTGTGTTTTCCTAATTTGGCATGTTTATCAATGGGCACCCCTCCTGGATAAGGAAGTCCTAAGACCCTAGCCACTTTATCATAGCATTCCCCAATCGCATCATCTGTGGTTTCGCCAATAATCTTAAAATCCATGGCTTGCTTCATATAAACCAATTCGGTATTGCCACCACTAGTAACAACACAAAGCAAGGGGAATTTCAACTCTCCTATATATTCATTCGCATAGATATGTCCGGCTAGATGATGAACTGGGATTAATGGCTTTTTATAAAGCATAGACAAAGTTTTGGCGGCTTGAAGGCCGACATGAAGACAGCCAATTAATCCAGGTCCTCTAGTAACGGCAAAAGCATCCATATCTTCCAAAGACAAATTGGATTCATCTAAGGCTTGTTGCAAGCAAAAGCAAATATTTTCACAATGAAGCCTAGAAGCAATTTCAGGCATGACTCCGCCAAATTTTTCATGGATGGAAATTTGTGTGGCCACAACATTAGCTTTTAATTCGTTCCCATCTAATATTGCAACAGAAGTTTCATCGCAACTAGATTCTATAGCAAGTATCTTAGCCATTGATTATGCTCCTTACTAAATATAGGGCGTCTTCCCCGTCATCATAATAAGATTTTTTCGTAGTAATCTCCTCGAATTTATGCTTTTTATAAAACTTTTGCGCAGTTTCATTAGACTTTCTGACTTCAAGAGTTAAAAATTCTACTGGCTCTTCCTTGCTTTTGCAGTCCTTAATCATTTGGCCTATAAGCATATTGCCAACACCCTTTCTTCTATATTCTTTGCTCACTGCTATTTGACAAATGGAGGCTGAATTAAATGTAATATAGAAATCAATAAAGCCAACGACTTTATTATCAATTAAGGCCGAATAAAGATAAGAGACCGGGTTTTCGTTCATCTCATATAACATTTGTTTTAAATCATAAGGATGAATAAAACATTCCTTTTCGATTTTCATAATTTGATCTAAATCGCTAGGAAGCATTTTACGCACGACTATTTTGTAATTATTGGAATCATAATTATCTTTTAAATAAAGAGGTTTGACTTCCATTGGATTCGAGCATAAATGATTAGAATCTTTCAAATGAATTAAGTTATCGGCAATATCGGCTTTATATCCTTCCATTCCTAAATAAGAAGTATCGCCACATAAAAGTAAATCATTGTCTTTTTTTAGTATTTCCAATACTTCATTGTTTTCCTTGATGCAATCTTTTAATAAGACCTCATCTTTATCGTAAATTGCACAATAGCTTCTTTTGCTCCTTGCATTAGAAACAACAAGACATTTTTTATTTCTATTCCTTAAAATTTCCAAACTAGAACCTACATACATCGGTATATGCAAAGCAAAAGAAATAACCTTAGCAACCGTTAAAGCAATCCTAATCCCAGTATAGGAGCCAGGCCCTTTGCTAACTATAACCGAACCAATGTCACTTCTATCTAAGTGATGCTTATTCAACAATTTATCAATTTCATATACAAGCATTTCGCTTTGCCTTTGCCAGCATGGATAAGATATAACATCCTTATATTCGTTAGAAAAAATTCCAACAAGCAATTCTTTATCACTAGAATCCAAAACCAAATCAATCATTTTAAAGGCTCCTTAGCAAGGGAAAGAAACGTTCACTTAATGAGGATAAGGTTATTTGCCTTTTATTCTCCCCCAAATTCAAAATAGTAATATCCAATTTTTCATCAGGAATCAAAGAAGAAATATAATCAGGCCATTCAATAAAGCAGACTCCATCTCCTTCTATATATTCATCTAAACCTATTTCAATATTTTGATTTTCCAGTCGATAAGCATCGATGTGGTATAAAGGGATTTTGCCAGAAAAATAACATTTCATAATATTAAAAGTCGGGGAAATAACATCCTCTTTTATCCCTAAAGATTTAGCTATGCCTCCAACAAAAGTTGTTTTTCCCGCGCCTAAATCTCCTTTTAGCAAAATCACGTCGCCCCTATTTAAATAAAAAGCGATCCTTTTAGCTATTTCTTTAGTATCTTCCATGCTATTTGAAATTAGAACTTTTTCCATAATTAAACCCAAAAAATTATACTCTATTTCTATCTCAACAAGCAGTGATGAAAAGTTTATTCTTTTGCCTTCTTTTGCTCTAAATCAATTTTTCTAAATGGTTGGTTTTCTGCCATGAACTTATCGTATAAACGCAATATTTGGCTATCTTGAAAAGGGAACTCCTTCTTTTTTATAAGCTCCCTTACTTCGTTTATGGATTTTTCAATGGCTTTGGAAAGCTCTTTTGGATATCCATACGTTTGGATATGCCTAGCATATTCTTTTTCATCTAGAGTTTTTTCTATTCCGTCTGGGTATAACTTTACATCCAAATCATAATCAATGTATTTTAAATAGCCTTTATCTAGCAAGGTCGGGGATGCAATATTTACGTAATAGCAAATCCCTCTGCCGTCTTTAAACATGGCGATAACATTCATCCATTGATGTTTGAAAAGAAGGAAAATGGCTTTTTCTTTAGTAATCCATCTCCTGCCATCAGATTCGGTAACGCAACTAGCTTTTGAGGCTAACGCCCAATAAGAGGGGGTTTCTTCAACTAAATAAGCCGGAGACCATTGACGATGAAGAAGACCATCATGTTTATAAGCTTGGACTTTGATCCAACGTGTATATTTTGCTTTTGCTTTATTATCGTCCATAAGAAACTAGGCTTAAAAAACCTTTCTAATAAGGATTATAAAACTAATCTAAAAGAGATAAAACTAAAGTTAATTAATTTTCTTTTTTAAATAAAAGACCAAACTCCAAGAAGAAAGCAATTTGTTCTCTATATTTTTCTACATAGACCGGATCAAATGGCTTATCGTTAGGCAAAACCATCAAAGTATCTTCATAACCTAAAGCAAAATATGTTTTTCCTTTCTTTAAGGAAATGGCTACATCAACAAGCAACTTGTCGGTCCTGATTTCTTTCATCTTTTGCCTAATTTCTGGAGTCAATACTTTCTTATCTTCCTTTAAGCCACAAACAATATATTTTTTGTTATCTTCAATGATTGGAAGAGCTTTTATGGCATCAGGAGGTATGGCTCTATCATTGCCCTTGAAATAAATCATTAGTCCTTGATCAGAAATATCTAAAGTATTTTCCATCCTTAAATACTTCCCAACAAAAACGGTTTGAAGCGCTTTTCCAGTATCCTTTTGAGCACCGATATCGGCAAGTCCACATTCTACGCCTTTATATTTAAAATTAATGCTCTCTCTTGAGCCTAAGGAAGCCACATTTGGGTATAATCCACATGCTTTAAATTCGTCTTCGCTAATCTTGGAGTCGAAATCGCCAGTTAAATCGGTAATTTCTAATCCATCAAATGAATAAGAATTAACGTTTTCATAATAGGAAACAAAATAATCATGAATAATTTTCTTATTTTCCTTTCTTTGGAAAAAACCAAAAACAAGGAAACCAATAACAGTAGCTATAGCAAAACCTAGCGCCAAATACAAAGGCAATTGCTTATTATCTTTCCAAATTTGAGCAGGAATTACATAAGATAAAACAATAAGCAAGAAACAGCCGATGGTCATTATTATTTTCCATGTGGACCATTTCTTATAAGACTTATTCCATTTTTTTCTAGCTTCTTCTATTGCCTTTAATCTATCGTCAGAATATTCATAAAGACCCTTTTCATTCCTTTTGCTAGGTTCGACTTCGGGTTGGTCGACTTCACCTTCCTCTAATTCTTTTCTAAGGTTTAGTTCAGGTTTTTTTATCTCTTCTTTTTTTTCTTCTACTTTTTCTTGTTTTGTCTTAGCGTCGGCAAAATCTTCATCGACAACATCGTCAATGCCTTTATCTTCTTCCTCGGTGTCTTCTTGTTTTGACAAATCGTTTTCTTTATCGTTTGCAGTAACTTCTTCTACTTTATTTTCTTTTTCTTCCATAAATTGGCTCCTAGTATTCTTTTGCTAAGTAGCAATATAGCACGAAGCAAACATTTTTCCTTTAAAAATATTTTATTTTCATAATTCATATTAACTTAAAAAGAAAAAACATCGGCAGCAACATATATGATACCGATGTTTAGAATATCTTTAATTTAAATAGATTAACGAACTGGATAAATTTTATTTAGTTTTTGCAAAGGTCCATACAAAGCAACTGTAACTATCAAGGCAAACAAACCCTGCAAAGGAATATAGGCGGCGTTATAAACTATTCCATCGGCAAAAGTATAGTCATAAAGAACCATCGAAGAAATAGTTGAGCCAAGCAAACGTAAACAGGTAGCAACTATTCCGCCTGCTACAATAAGCAATATGCCAACATAGTCATAGAATTTTCTTTTACTATCAAATACAACTTTAGAAACAAAGCCTAAAACACAAGTTGAACCAAAGCCAATCAAATAGTCAAATGGGAAAGTGGCTAGGCCGTAACCATCTGTTAAACAAGTCAATAAGCCATAAACTAGCCCGCAGGCAACAAAGCCCTTAATTGGGCCCCTTCTTAAAGCAAGAATAAACAAAGGAACCATTTGAAGATTAATTGATCCACCAGTTGGCATTGAAAACAATTTAATAAAATTAAGGACAAAAGCCATGGCTATTAACATTCCACATTCGCAAATATCGGTAACTGTATAAGCTTCACTTTCACAAGTAGATAATAGCAATATAAAAGTAGAAATAGCCATGAAAGAAGGCATCCATACACCCCATAAAGCAAAAGAAGATTCGGCATTTTTAAACTTAGATGCGTATAAGTCTTTAATAATAAAAGTAAAAACAGTAGAAACGATCATGATGGCCATTGAGGCAAAAATCATTTCTTTTTTCTATGGGAAAAATGCAATTAAAGCAATCGCGGCCGCAGGAAGAAGAACCCCAATCCAAACTAAGAAATTGCAAGAAAAAGAAAAATCAGAAAGGATTGATGCAAGCGTGTAATAGGTCTTGTTGCCATCGACTTTAATTCTAATAAAATCGCCAGCAAAGCCTAAATAAGAAAGGATGATGAAGGCTATCGCTATATAAGGAGCGATAGACTTTAAGATGTCGACAAAGGATCTTTCCTTGTCGCTAGGCATAACATTGTCCATATAAAAATACCTCCGGGACAATATTCACCCAGAGGATAGTAACAAAAAGTTCTGCCTCCGCCTGCATTACCAGGATCAGGTGAACCGTCGAGTTTGATTTAAAACTCCTCTCAGCCAACTAAGCGGTTAGCTCCGGTGCTTATAGTTTAGTCTTTTTATTGCACCAGTCAATCTCGGTTAAACCAAAAGAAGTTAAATATGAATTGGCTTTAGAAAAATGGTGATTGTTAAAAAATAGGCCCCTATTAGCAGATAATGGAGAAGGATGACCACTTTTTAAAATAAGTCTATTTGGATTATGAATATATTTAGCAAAACTCTGCGCAAAACTGCCCCACAATATAAAAACAATAGGTTGACTTAAGGTATCTAAATAAGCAAATACATCTTTTTGGAATTTTCTATAAAGAGAGCTTTTATGAGACAAAGGCGCACCTTTTCTTACAGTTAAATATGCATTTAATAACAATACGTTCTGCTTGGCTAAATAAGTTAGATCACCATTATTAAAATTCATTTTAACGAGGAGATCGTTTTCTATTTCTTTATAAATATTTATAAGCGAAGGGGGCAAACTAACTCCTTTTGGAACAGAAAAAGATAAACCCATAGCCTGATTCTTATTAAAATAGGGATCCTGGCCAATTATAACTACTTTTAAATTTTTAGGGTCGGTATAAGCAAAGGCATTAAGTATTTTTTTCCTAGGAGGATAGATAACATA
>DOQE01000086.1:0-19164 GCA_003512585.1 Bacillota bacterium
GCATATGCAAGGAGATGAATTTATTTGGAACGTTTCTCCCATGATGCAAATAGCCTTGTCTCATTTAGTTTTCAACTTAGTTACGGGAATTTTATTCTTTGCCTTATTAAAGCCAGTCACCAATCTTATCAATTTAATAATTCCAATAAAGGAAAACAAAAAGAAGTTAGAGCCTATTGAACCTCTTGATTATGGCTTAATGAAAACGTTTCCTTCCGAAGGATTGGCTTTAGCAAAAAAAAGAACGATATCAATGTTTGAATATACAAAAATGATGTTTGAAACGCTTGGAGAATATTTAAATACATTTAAAGACGAAGACGAAGAATTCATAAGAAATATCGAATCGAGTGTAGATTTAATCGATAGACAGCTTGGAGAATATCTATCAACTTGCGACAAAGCTAACCTTAACGAAAAAGATATTTCATTATTGCTTAGTATCTTAAAAGCTAGCAAAGACATAGAACGCATAGGCGATTATGGAGAAAACCTTATTACTTTCTACTCTAGCATCAAAGAGAAAAAAGAAAAAATGAGCGAAGAAGAAAAATCATTCTTTTTAAGCATAAATAGCAAAGCCATTGAATTCATTACTAAAACCATAGAAGTTTATCAAAAAGAAGATAAAAAATTAGGCATTACTATCATCCAAGATAGACGTGACTTGCTTAATCAAATGGATGAAATAGTTAATACTCATTTTGAAAAAGAGACAAACGGAGACATTAATATAGGCACGGGGTATGTAGAATTAGTCTATGTTGATATCGTCAATAGTTACGAAAGGGTCCTTTCCCATTGCTCAAATATTGCCAAAATATATGGAACGGATAAAACTTATGCCGTTTCGAAAGAAGATGAAATAAGATTTGCTTCAATGGCCGATCGTTATTAAGTTAATTTAATTAAGCAATTAGTTATGTATCTATATACATAAATTTTTTTTGTAGTAAAATCATTTGGTTTAAAAAGGAGAGAATTATGAAAAGATATTTAGTGGCATTACCTTTACTAGTTCTAATCGCATCTTGCGGTGGGAACACCAACTCTAGCAATGAAGAAAGCATGTCTTCGTCAGCTGGAGATAGCATGACTAGTTCCACAGTGGATTCGAGCAAGACTAGCTCTACAGTGGATTCGAGCAAGACTAGCTCTACAGTGGATTCGAGCAAGACTAGCTCTACTTCATCGACATCAGAAAGTGATACCCCAACAAAGGCAACATATAAATACGGCATTAGCGGAAATGAAGCCGTTTTAAAGAAGGTAATAAGCAATGAGAAAGATTTAGTTTTGCCGTCTACTTTTGAAGGCAAACCTTTGACACGTATATTAGAAGGCGCTTTAGAAGGCCTGACAAAACTAGAATCGGTAACAATTCCAGAAAATGTAAGAGAAATCGGTGCTAATGCTTTTCATAGCTGCACCAATTTAATAAATGTCAGCCTTCCTTCCACTCTAAGGAAAATTGGGAATTATGCCTTTACTAATGTCCCATATATTGAATCCATAGTCTTGCCAGAAGGATTAGAAGAAATTGGAAGCGCAGTATTCTCCCTTTGCGGTTCATTAACAAACATTTCCATCCCTTCAACTTTAAGACATATCGGTGGAAATGTCTTTAGTGGAGAAAAAATAAAATATACAACCTATGAAGGCGTAGACTATTTAGGAAATAAAAACAACCAGTATTTATATGCCGCTAAATTAAGCGAAACGAATATCACCCCCGCTAGTGTTTCTTTCCATAACGATACCAAAATAATTGGTCCTTCAATTTTAGAAGGAGAAAATAGCGTTACCTCCATTACTTTAAACGAAGGTATCTTCTATATAGGCGGAAGTGCTTTTAGAAATACCTCAATTAGCGAAATCACAATTCCTTCCACCGTTAAAGAAATTGGCATGTATGCATTTGAAGGCTGCACCAAATTGGTCACTTGTTCTATTCTAGGAAATTCCTTGGAAACAATCGAAAACGAGGTATTTAGCGGAGCTAGTGCCTTAAAAACAATAAATATCCCAAGCAGCGTCAAAGAAGTTGGTAGCTATGCTTTTACAAAATTTGACGATGCTTCTTCTTTGGAATATACAATAAGCGAAAACGGGAAATACTTAGGCAATGAAACAAACCCCTACCATGTTTTAGTTGGAATTAACGATACGACAACTTCGACATTTACAATAAATGCAAACACGGTTGTCATTGCCGGACAAGCCTTGGCAAATTGCAACAGTATTACTACCTTAACAATTCCAAGCAGCGTTAAATACATTTGTGATAGTGCCTTTTTTCAAATGCAAGGCTTAACTTCCATTACAATCCCAAACACAGTTTTAAAAATTGGAGATAGCATGTTGGGAAGTTGTTATTCCTTAACTAGCGTAACCCTAAATAATTCTCCGACAACGATTCCTACAGGATTCTTATCCAATTGTTCGTCTCTAAAATCATTTACAATTCCATCTAGTGTTACAAAAATAGAAACAAGAGCTTTCCAAAGAAACGAAAAATTAGAATATCTAATAATTCCTTCCACTGTCTTAGAGATTGAAAATGGCGCTATTACAACTGCCAATAACACGATTCTTTATATAGAAGCAAATGAAGACTTATATCTATATGAAAACAATTGGTTCGATAGCTCCAAAGACTATTACTATGGAAACGAATGGCATTATGAAGGAAATGTTCCTACGCCAAATAAATAAAAATAACGATTAATTAAAATGAAAAAAGAATTAATATTTACTCTAGCATCATCCATATTGGCACTCGGTATCTCTTCTTGCGGGGTCGCCAATAGCAACGATACATCTAACGAAAGTGACTCTTCTTCCTCAATTTTAGACGACACATCTACTTCTAGCGATACATCTAGCTCTAATGTTAGCGAAAATAAAGCAGTTAGTACCATGGTTAATTTATTAGAAGCATCGAATAACCTAGACGCTTCTAAAATCAATGGCGCTACTTTAAGTATTTTTAAAAACGAATGGTACTCGGTAGAAAAGGATGGAGTAACTACACACAAAATAATTAATTATGAAGGTCAAAGAAACACTTTATCCTTTTATAAAAACGAAAAGGCGATTGTTGAAACAGAAGAAGTTGTTTCTGGAACCAATGGAACAGATAGTATAACAAAATATAAAAACGTTTATGGCAAGGCCAATGGTTTATTTATCGATTTAGTTTGCGATTATGCCGACGAACAATATACTGCAAATAGCCAAAAATCAAATAGTAAGGAAATCGTTGAAACCGACCCTAAAGATGGAGAAATATCAGCAGAAGAAGTTAACTCGATATTTAATAAAGGACTAATAATCAAAAACAAAGAAAATACAAACGGGGTTATTTCATTTTTATTAAATAACTATTTTTCAAATGGAAAATTTTTTGCTAGCGAAAGCGCTATAAAAAACGCAACCCTAAGAAAAGAAGGCGATACGTATACCTTATTTTCTAGCGAAGAAACAAAAGACGACGTAGAAAACCCATTAATTCAAGAATACAGCCTCCAATTCAAATTTGATGAGGAGGGGTATTTATTAAACGTGGATGGCTCTTTTGCTACTTTTGCTAAAACGAATAATGAGAAAGGATTAAAGTCTTTTGAATATGTTGTTAGCCTTTCTGAAAATAAAGGGGAAAGAGTAGACGAAACTGAATATAACCTTGACTCCTATTTCTTTTCTAGGGCAGCAGATTTAAATATAAGTTTCTCTGAATATAATTTAGGCGCTGCAACCGAAATAGATACATTGAATAAAAAATACTATATAAATATTTCCTCAAAAAAGAGCGGCATCTTCCCTAATATTGATAAAGTCAAGTTGACTAGAATCACTAGAAACGGAAACGATGCTTTGCCTGCCGATTATGAATATGAAGATGATGGAACTGTAAAAACCATCATTTTAAAGAAAGGCGGAAACTATTCGTTCTTCTTTAAAACAACAAAAATAGAAGAAATTGAAAAAACGGCTGAAATTATAGTTAATGACTTAACAAAACTGGAATTCGCCCCGCTTAATAACGTTTCAATATATACTAGAGACAATGCATATTTGCCAGGAAGTATCTTAGCAGGCGAAACTCAATTTAGTTTAGCTGTCGAGCCTACTAATGCTATAGATGATGTTAATATAGAAATTTTAAATAACACCATCGGGGCAACAATAACAAAAGTCGATAGCAGTCCCTTTACCTATAAGCTAAATACTTCTTCTTCTGGAAAAATAACAATTAGGGCCACCAGTGCTGCTTTAGGAGAAGAACTATCAATTAGTAAAGAAGTAAATGTTTATGCCAATACAGATGAAGGCATTGCTTCTTTCCTTTCTGAAACCACATGGATTAGGCCAAACCCTACTTCTTCCATTGTTAGTTTAGATCTAGTTTCAACCGGAGCAACAAGCGGTACTTATACTATGGGAGGAAAGATTGAAAGCGAATTCACCGCTTCTGGAACTTATTCAGTATCCAATGGTCAAATAAGTATTGAAACAACCGAGCAATCTAACTCTGAATACAAACTAAACGCAATTAAAGTCGAAGAAGGCAGGGGCGACATAGTAGTTAAGATCGGGCGTGAATAATTAATGCAAAACTAAGGTAAAAACAATGAAAAAAAATATTTTATTATTATCCTTACCCTTTATTGCAGTCTCTTTATTAGGCTGTAATCAAGAAGGCAACAAAAGTTCGACAAATACAGGAGAAGAGGCTTCATCATCGAGCAGCGAAAGCGAACATTCAATTGATTTTTCAAAGACTCTATCCGCTTTACAAAGTGGCTATGAACTAGAAGTAGTCTCTACTATCAAATATGTAGTTACGGGCGGCTCTGGTTCAGAAACTACTTATAAAACAATAGAAAACATCAGTAGTAGCAATGGAAGATATCGCCACATTGGATATTCTTCGATAACTAATGGAGAACCAAATAAAGATATAATTTCCTTTGATGAATATTATACAAACGAAAATGAGAAGCTTGTTAAAAATACTTTAAGCCTAGAGAATAAAATCGAAAGCGAAAAAATAACTAATAACAACAAAGAAGTCAGTTGGAACTCTTCAAACTTAAATAATTTTTTCACTCTTTTAAATGAAGATGATTTTGTAGAAAACGAAGGTGTCTATTCATTAACAGGTAAACTAAATGCATTAAAAAGGATGCATTTAGTAACTCAATTAAGAGGATACCCTTATACTGCCGGACTAGTCTTGTCCACTTTTTCCTTATCTCCAAAAAAAGATGGAACAATTGATTTTGCGGCTAGCTTTGAACCATATAAAATCAATTACTTAACAGAGATTGATGTAACAGAATCATTTGAAGGAAAATTTATATCGGCAGGAAAGGAAGCCACTCCAATTTCCCCTATAGAAAAAGAAGAAGATCCTCTATTTAAAAATGGAATAGAAAAACTTTCTTCCTTAAACTTTAAAACTTCTGTTAAAAATAGCGAAATCCTACATAAAGATGGTAGATATGAAACCGTTGCAACTGCCGAAGGAAAAGTTGCTAGCAATGGTTTTAGCTATACATTTTATGATAAAAACAACAAAATAAGTGAAGATACTATCTATTACGTAAAAGACAATGGAATGCAAAGGGTAGCCAAATATGGCAACAAGCTATTTGCCAGCGGGAAAAAGATAGATTCCACCATATCTTCCTATTGGCCAAGCTTTAAGATATCAAATGCCTTTTTTGAAAAAGAAAATAACGTTTATACCTTAAGTAAAAAATATTTAGGATATTTTGCTTCAACTAATTTGTTCACACCTTTTGTTAAAGACAAAATCAATGATTTAACCATTACAATCGATACTACAAAAATAACAATAGTCAATGAAAATGAAGGCAATGGAAAAACCATATTCAAAGCCAAAGAAGAAATTGTCTATGAAGGCTTCCTTGCCCAAGAAGATATCGATATATCAGCTGTTTCATTCGATTCTTCTACCCTTACTTGGGCCGAAGCCATCAGGGATAGTACAAAATATAGGGAATTGGCTACTGCCATGGGCGGAGTCAATTACTTAAACTTGATCCCATTTTTTGGAGGAACCTATAGTGAGGCTAGTGTCGAATTAGGTTCTGAATTTGAATATATTTACACTGCAATCGATTCTTTAGAAGAAGGAAATAGTTTAAAAGAAAGATATGCGACTGAACTTCCAAAGAAAGGATTTGTTGCCGATACAGATGAAAATGGCGAGACTAGTTATATATTAACAATAGACGAAACCAAGAAATTAGAAATCTATCCAGTAGCCTTTGAAGAGCAAAACATTCTAACCGGAGAATATACAGGGACTTATTATTTTGCCATTTCTTTCCTTCTAAGCGAAACTAAATAAGGACATAACCATCGTTGTTAAAGCCTAAATCGGTTTTTAAACGGTGGTTTTTTTGTTTGCTTAAAACTAATTTAATTCTTTTTAGTCAAAATAAACTCATTAGGAAAAAATATAGGTATAATTAAAACGTGCTTAATAGATTAATAATTACAAACTTAGCCATCATTGAAAACATAGACGTCTCCTTTAAAGATGGTTTTACCGTTCTAACTGGAGAAACTGGAGCCGGCAAAAGCTTAGTGATAGATTCTTTATCCTTATTATTAGGAGAAAGAGCATCAGCCGAATTGATTAGGCAAGGAGAAGACAAAGCCTGTATAAAAGGTTATTTTTCTATCAATAAGCCTCAACTAAATGCCCTATTAACAAAATTAAATATTCCAAATGATGGCAACTTAATAATAGAAAGAACAATAGGACGTAATAAAAATAACATAAAAGTCAATAATGTCTCTATTTCTTTAGCTGACCTAACTAAAATTGCTTCCTTCATTGCCGATATTCATAGTCAATTTGATTATGGGAAAATATTAAATCCGGAAAACTATTTAGGAATAATAGATGGCTTTTCTATTGATTTGATTTCTTCTTATAAAAATGAATACACGTCTTTATTAAATCAATATAAAAAGAAGAAAGAAGAATACACTTTATTGTTAGAAAGACAAAATAAAATAAACGAAAGTCGTGACTTCTATCTTTATCAATATAACGAATTGAAAAACATGAATCTAAAAGAGGGAGAGGAAGAAGAAATTGAATCCGAACTTTCTTTATTAAAAAACTATGACAAAGTATATTCGTTGCAGCAACAAGCTAGAGAATTAATTAATGGAGATTTTTTAGATAATTTCTATGAATTAAATAAAACACTAGAAAAACTAGCAAGCTACCAAAATCAATATGTTGATACTCAAAAACAATTAGATGATCGTTATTATGAAATTAATGATATCCTTTCTTCCATTAAAAAAAGTTTTCAAGATATTGATTATGATCCAGCTAGGCTAGATGAGTTAGAGCAGCGTGATAGCGATCTATCAGAACTTAAAAGGAAATATAAAAAGAATTATAAAGAGCTAATTCAATATAGAGACGAATTATCTGCCTCCTTAGGAGATAACTCTACTCTAGAAGAAGAAATAAATAGCAAGAAAATAGAATTAGAAGAACTATTTAAACTAGCTCTAGAAAAAGGAAAGGAATTATCCTTAATTAGACAAAAAATATCAAGGAAAATCGAAGTAGAATTAGAAAACAGCCTTTCTAGTTTATTATTAAAGGCTAAATTCAAAATAATCTTTGCTCCCATTAATGAAAAAGAAGATACGTGTCTATTGGATTCTGGAATCGATAATGTTGATTTTTATATTGAAACCAATGTTGGAGAAGGCTTAAAAAGTTTAAGCAAAGTAATTTCTGGCGGGGAAGCTAGTAGAATTATGCTCTCTTTTAAAGCTTTATTTATTAAAGCCAATAAGATTCCGACAATCATATTCGACGAAATAGATACCGGAATAAGCGGAGAGGCCGCTATAGCCGTAGCTAGAAAGATTCATGAAATATCTTTATCTAGCCAAGTAATAGCAATCACCCATATGCCCCAAGTAGCTAGTCTAAGCGACCACCACATCTTAATAGAAAAGAATGTTAAAGATAATAGAACTTTTGTTAAAATAAAAGAATTATCCTTGGAAGAAAAAATTCATCAAGTGGCCTATTTAATTTCTGGCGATAAAATAACACCCAAGCAACTAGAATATGCAAAAGAAATGGTCTTATCTAAAAGAAACTAAACCATTTGAAAGTCTTATTTAAATAAAAGCCTTTTAAATTTAGCAGCAAATTTAGAAATGTGCTGAGAAATGGGTTTTTTATCAAGAAGGCAAAAATCCAAGTATTTAATCTTGAAATCATTTTGCTTTGAAAGAAAAAATACATTCACGAGCAATTCGCCCAAAAAACCATAAAGTCTAGCTTGATATGAATCATACTTGCCGATATCGGTTCTTTTTTCAACTTCATCAAGGACATTAAATAGAAAAGAAGAATATTCCTCATATATTTTTCTAGACGTCACCACCATATTGCATAAACAAAAAGATTTGCTTTTTAATAACTTATCAAAGGAAGGCAAATAAGCAGGATATAATTCCTTAACAACTTGATAAGTAATATCTAAATCCTTTTGATAATGGTTATGGCAATAATGCTCATAAACATTATGGATTCTTTTGCTTTTATCAAAATGCCATTCATAAATAACAAATCTATAAGGAAGGATAACATCATACTTACCCAAGATTTTTAGCAATTCCTTTCCTTTGTAGAAATGATATTTGAAAATCGATCTGAGCCTATGAAAAAAATAACGTCGATAATGGACAAGCCCAACATAATTACTATCAGAATGCTTGCTTATCCAATATTGGGCCGTGAGTTCGCAATAAGAAGGGTTCTTATAGGCAATGTTTGGTTCTTTTGAAGCATCATTGAAAGTAGAAACTAACGCCCCGTTTTTCCCCACTCCCATCAAGCAATAATAAGGATCATTGAAGCAATCTACTTTCTTATGGGAAATAACATACATTGTCAATTGTTTATCTAAGTTGTCCATTTAAAACCACCCGAATATATCTTTATAAGGCAAAACGCCATGATACCCTTGCTTAACAATATAATAATAAGTTATAAAGGAAAACAATAATATGCATAACAAGGAGATTCCAACCTTAAAAGTTCCTTTTTTACTTTTATATATTAGATGGGGTATTAAAATCATTTGAAAAGTCACGAAAGGCAAATCTAACCTAGTTACAAATTCGCTTGAAGGAATGACAAAAGACAAAATAGGGATAACGGTAGAAATAAGCTGAATCAAAAGCAATAAAAACGATACGTTATTCATCTTTATGTCTTTTCTTAAAACTAGATAAGAAATAATGAAAATTACCAAATTATATAAAATATAGCCCCATGTAGTTTCTTCATTTGTTAAATATGACATCAAAAAATATCTATAGGAAGTCGAAGACATAATCAAAATAAATAACCTTCCTAAAAAAGGGATAGATAAAGCAAGAATAAAGGAAAAAAACAAAAAGTGCTTTTTAACAAATTTCATATGATAAATAAAATATACTAGAATAAATAAAAAACCGCTGTTATGGAATAAACCAGAAAGGATGATTAATAAGAAAAACTTAAGATGTTTATTATCTTTTAAAGAGGAAAAAGAATAAAGGATAATCGAGGCAGCAACAGATTGCCTAATATTATTCATTTGGATAAAAAACACCATCGATAAAAAGAAAATAAGGATAGACATAATAGGGTTTTTCGAATATTTGTTTATAGAAAGAAAAACAAAAATTAGATAAATAAAAGAAGTGAAAAAGAAAAAAGGGGTTGGAGAAGAAGTAAATAAACCAGAAAACTTAATCAATAGATTAACAAATGGCTCCTTAAAACCTTCGCCGCCAGAAAGAATCGAATCTATTTCAGGAACATAAGTATAAAAATAGTCCGTCCCTATCCCATATCTAAACCCAGAGATCAATAAAAAAGGCAATAAAGGTAAAAGGCAAAGGAAATTAAATTTCCTATAAGTATCCCTAATTTCAAGTTCACCCCTAGAAATTACTATTCTAGAAGAAGGGGTTTTTTCATAACAAAATAAAGCCAAACATAAAGAAGAAAGTAAGCCAATAATATAAACAAGCATAGCAAATCAATCTTCTCTTTCTTAATTTATTTAATTTTCCTATCCCTTTTATAAATCTTATAGAACGGACTTTTCCTAACAGCCCTAAAATGACCGATTTTTGAAATCGTTTTCCTGCCAAAAACCTTAATCAAAAAAGCCTTAAAAGGATCTGCTTTCCTATCATACCAAGAACCGGCGCAGTGATGCTCGCAATACCCACCATTCCCATTTTTATCAAAGCAATAACGTTCTAAATAATCTTTTGGCAAAACCAAAATGTCTTTTGATTTAACTAATTGATATCTACCATTTAATTTAAAATCTTCAAAGTTATTCAAAAAGAAAGCGGTAACCCAATTATTAGAAACGGTAAAATCCTTTTTGCTTTCAAAATCAGAAAGAAGGACATCAAGCATCTTTTTTATTATAGGAGAATGCGGTTCCACTCCTATTACGGCCGTACCCAATAAAGAATCGAAAATATAACCAATGAACATATGATGATCCAAAAAAGGATAAAGAGGTTTAATCATCTCTACATCCGTATCCATATATATGCCGCCATATTCATACAAAACGGTAAGCCTAAAATAGTCACTTAAAAAACCAGGCTTATTTCTTTCAATGCAAGCCTTGACAAAGGAAGAATCACCTAAATAGGGGGCAAAATCTTTGTCAGTCCAAAGCCTAACTTCAAAATCAGGCATCAGCTTTTTATAGTTTTTAACATATGCTTCTTGATCTGCCGGCATTTTTTTATCACCTAGCCAACAGCAATGGATAATCTTAGGTATGCTCATAATTCTTCCTTGATATTCTCTTCAATTATAGAAGAAGTCTTGGAGTAATTAAACTTCTTAAATAAAGCCTCGTCGGCATGAAAATCAATTCTTTTTAGATCCTTTATTTGATTAGTCAAAGAAGCTGCATCACCGTCTTTAAAGAAATGAACTCCTTTTACCCCATCATAAAGTTCTTTAAAAACGGGAATATCAGAAATAATTGCTTCCGTATTAAAAAACAAGGCTTCCAATGGAGGCATACCAAAGCCTTCATATCTAGAAGGAAGAATCAAGCAAGCGGAGCTAGATATCTCCTTAGCTACCTCTTCATCTTCTAAATTGCCCAAGAAAGTCACCCTATCATTAGATGAAAGAACATCTAAACTTGATGAGGAAACCCTTAGGTTTGACTTATCCCCTGCTATATAGAGCTTATAATTGCTAGGCAATTGCAAAAAGGCATCGGCAAGGATATCAAGTCCTTTATGTGGCTTTAAATTGCCAACATAAAGCAACTTATTAAAATCCCTAGCAATTCTTAATGTTCCTTTTAATTCATAAAATTCTTTCTTAATTCCATTGGGGACAACTACTAATTTATTTCTATACTTTGGAAAATAAAAACAAATCCTAGACAAGGAAAAAGAAGAAACAGTAAAAACCTTCCTTGATTTTTTTAAGGCTCTTTTGATTAAAAACTTCTTAACGCTTCTATCAAAAAAGGAACTAGAAAGAGATTTTATATCCAATTGAGCGACATCGTGAACGCAAGAAAAAGTAGGAACGTGAATGGAAAACGGGACTATATAAAATGGGGTAAAGAAGGCATCGGCATTTTTATTTACTTCCTTAGCAAAAGATGGATTTAATAAAGAAGTTGAAGAAAAAGGGGACGATTCATCATAAATTGGGGTAAAGTCAACGCTTAATTTATCCAAGCGCTCCTTTTTGCCTATTAAAAAAAGAGAAAACGTGGTTGTATCTATGTTTTCTAAAACACCTTTTAGGAATGAACCAATACCCGATAAGCCTAAATATCTAGCATCTATATATAATTTCATATCATTTTAAAGAGGCAAAAGCATCAAGGATTTTTTTCTCAAATGTCTCTTTTTGAAAATAGTTCAAAGCGCGTTGCCTAGCTCCTTTGCTTAAACGTTGATATAAGTCCATATCATGCATCAATAGATTCAAATTATTCGCATATTCTTTTGAATCTAAATTAGAGGTTTCTAATCCGGATACATTGTTTAATGAGACAAAATTGACACCCGACCCCTTTATTTTAAAAGTAACGGCAGGTTTTCCAAAATATAAAGCTTCGGCTAAAGAAATCCCGAAAGCTTCATTTCTAGAAATGGAGGGGAAAGCAAAAATATCACAAGCATTTAAATATGAATTTATTTGATCATCACTTAAAACACCCATGAAACTAATATTCTTAAAATCCTTTGCTTGTTGCTTTAACTCATTTGTCAATTTGCCTTTGCCTGCAATTAAAATAACGCATTCGTCTTGGTTTAAATACTTATCGGCATCAATTAAATAAGTTAAACCCTTATATTTAACGTGCCTTCCATAAAAGAAAATTATCTTCTTGTTTTCAAATTGCTTTTTTATTTTTTCGCTTTCTTCAATTTGATTGGGGGTAAGGGTAGTCCTAAAATCACCTACTCTAAGGGGGATAATGTCAATCTTGCCTTTATAATCAGGCAAAAAGGAGGTGTCTTTTAAATAATTTGGAGAAGTAGCAACTACTAAATCAGCTATCTTTAAAAGCTTTTTGGTTTGAGGCACGAATAAAGATCTTAATATCTTTTGCTTAACAATATCCATGTGCCAAAACAAAAGAAACTTACCTTTGAATTTATATTTTTCCAGGCATCTAAGCAAAAAGGCGGCACTATAGGGATTAGGATAATCAAAATGAATGATATCGGGTTTAAAGGTTTTAAAAATATTATCAAGCAACTTCCCATAGTCTTTTGATAATGGCTGACTAGCAACTACTTTAAAAACACTGGCCCTTATAACCTTTATGCCGTCAACTTCTTCCTCAATGGTTTCATTTTTATCGTTAAAGGCCAAGACCATTTGTTCATACTTCCCATTAAGGGCTTTACAAACATCGTGACAAACCGTTTCTATCCCTCCAATATAAGGGGGGTATCTTTTTGTTATATGCAATACTTTAATCATCTTCTTTATCGTGGGTTTTTTCTATTAACGTTTTCAAATCCTGGACTCTATCTTTTTTGCAAATCAAAGTCTTGTTTTTAGAAACGACAATGACCATATTATCAACTCCAAGCAAACAAATTTCATCATGCGGGTCTTCCGAAATCAAAATATTGTTATGGGAATCAATTTTGAAAAACTTATTCTTAACACAAATGTTGCCATCGCTATCGGAAGGATAAAGCTCATCGAAAGCCGAATAAGAGCCGACATCGTTCCAGCCAAAAGAAGAAGGTATGACCACAATATTGTTTGCTTTTTCCATTATGGCATAGTCAATCGAGATTTTATCAAAAAGGTCAAAGAGTTTGGAAACCTTAGAATGAAGCAAAAGCATACCTGGGGTCTTTTTTATTGAAGAAGAAATCATTTCCATGACATCGAAATGACTCCTTGAATATTTTTTAAAGGCCTCTAGCAAAACAGAATACTTAAAAACAAGCATGCCAGAATTCCATAGATATTCTTTTGAATCAAAATATTTTTTTGCAGTCTCTAAATCCGGTTTTTCCTTAAAGCCAAGGCTAATAGATGGGATATTTAATTTGTAATTTGGGCAAAAAATGTAACCATAGGCCGTTTCTACTTTTGTAGGAATTAAACCTATCGTCACTATATTTCCTTTTTTAGCTTCACTTTCCGCTATTTTTAAAGTCGAAGCAAAAGCATTTTCGTCTTTTATGATATGGTCAGAATCAACAACCGCTATAGTAGAATCCTCAAAATATTTATTAATAAGCAAACAACCATATCCAATCGCTGCTGCCGTATCTTTTCTAGATGGTTCAATGATTATTCTATCAGGCTTTAATTCAGGCATGATATGCCTTAATTCCTTGACTTGTTTTTCATTGACAGAAACAAAAATTCGCTCGGAAGGCATAAGAAGAAGCAAACGTTCATAGGCTTTCCTAACAAGTGGTTTATCATCAAATATAGATAAGAATTGTTTTGGGTGTTCCGGAGTTGAGAGTGGCCAGAATCTTTCCCCGCTCCCGCCTGCCATTATTAGTCCTGCTAACATGGTTTATATAATACATTTTAAAACGACAAAGAACAAGAAAAGCGAAGATATATAGCCTTATTATCTAGAAAATTTAGACTAAACTTATCAAAAGAAAACTAGACTCTTTTAAGCTCAATTTGCAATATGGACATCAAGCAAGGATAATATCAGCTAGTATTAAGAAAAAAAGAAAGAGGCTAAATATGAGAAAAAAACTAATGTGCTTATCGATTTTATCTATGGCTTTAACTACTTTGTTTAGTTGTTCTAGTAATGATGAAAACATTTCTTTTCTTTCTGGGTTAGGAGGCCCAAGTTCTTCAATAGGGATTAATGGGGACACTTATTTAGATAAGGAATCTTTTGATTTATACAAGAAGGAAAACGATTCTTGGATTAGAGTAGGCAACATAAAAGGAAGCGATCCAAACAAAGTTGATACTAGCCTCTCCGCCTACGAGCTATATTGTAAATATCATAAAGCTTATAAAGGAAGCGACGAAGAATGGAAAAACGCTTTATCTAATGGAGAATTAGAAGCTTCTTATAACAAAAAATATAATATTATCTTTACCTTGGCTACCATCCCGCCAGTTTTAAGCGCCCTTGATTCAATTAGAAACGGCAATGAAACTTATGCCTTTATTGAAAGAGGAAAAACATATAACGGTATTGATCAAATTAATAATTGGCATAACATTGGCTTCAACACCAATAGCAATAATTCCAGCGGTTTTACTGTCGAAAACTACAACTTAGTAAAGTCGACCATTCAAGAATTAAACGTTTTTGGAAATGAACATTTTTCTCTTTATGTTCAAGACGGGACGGCTTTATATGGGGCTAGTCTAGCTAGCAATGCGCAATTGAACAGCAATCAATTCGACATCATCATGATCGAAGATGGGATAGGCGCTTATAATTCATTTAAAAATGATGTTATAGGCAAAAGGATTTGCAATGCTAATAAAGATGAAATTTATCAAAATTATGTAGACCAAGTTGACTTGGTTTCTAAAGAAGTAAAAGCAATCTTCTCTAATAAAAATAGCGAATTCACTAGTTACTACAATATTGAAAAAGCCTTTTATTTAGCATCCCTAGACAATTTCCATTATTGGTTCCAAGATAAAACCCAAATAGAAGATATTTTAAATAAAACGGTAATAGACGGAACATATACCAAACTATTTGATGTCATGGGCATAGATAAAGGAGGCCATGAAGAAGGCAAAGATTATAAGGCCAATCTAAAATTTGAAAGCATTTCCCACGCAGTGGCCTCGCTAGAAGAAAGCAAAAAAGAAAATTATCTACGCTTAATGTATGGCTCTTATTATGAAGACACCTATAAAGCCTTAACTAGAACAACTTTAATTGACTCTACTCCTGTATCGGCTCATAAATTGGTCTATATAGGAACTAGATTTATGTCTTTCCCAACCTTTGCTAGCGATCCAAATTATGGAATTGGAGGAGTTACCAAAGTTGACGAAATCCCTTCCTCTTATTCTATTTTAAACGATAAATATAAAACTCCTTTCCTATTTGAAAACGAAAATGACTATATTATTTTCTTAAATACAGTCGAAAACGAAGAAAATTACGACAAAGCACCAAATCAGGAAGAAAAAGATTTGGTAAAGGTCGCCTCCTTTAATCAATACATCAACTACATGTTCGCTTTAAAATATGCGAAAAAGATGTATGGGGATGATTATGATTTAATAATTAAAGGCCACCCATCCGAAGTAATGGGCTCGTATTTAAACTGGTCTAGACATTATGAAGTAACCACTTCAAATCAAAATAAATTCAATTACGACAAATTAATCGACCAGTTGATGATTAATTTCCATTCAATCGATTCGGTAGGAAAACATATCGGCAGCGTTCCTTATGGTACGGCAGCCGAGAATCTAGCCTATTTAGGCGCGGATATATCAATCTGTGGTTTGCCTTCTTCTACTTATACCGGCTATGACACCTCCGTCCCCGTCATTTATGTTATGAGTCAAACAAACGGAAATATTTCTAGCGATGGAAATCTATCCAGTAGATATGAAAATGGCTCTTTGACCCATAATTCTTTAAAGGGAGAAAAAACGACTACTTCTTATATAAATATTGGAAACCTATATAAGAATTTATCTTCTTATTATCAAAAAATAGGCAATGCCAATCTAGCAAAAACATACAATTCCCTTTTCTTGAATTGGCTAATTGCCAACTTCGAAGAAGTAACTTCTTACAATGTTTCTTCTTATTCCATAAACGATCAAGGTTTCCTTGTCAGCAAATAGAGCCACCATTCTTCCTTGTTTTTGCAAAAGGGGCATTAAGGTAGTATAGTTTCATCTATTTATGGGAAAAATTTTGAAAGGTAAAAGCGCGAAAAGAAATTATATTTATAACTTACTTTATCAAGTCTTTCTTTTCATTGTCCCGTTGGCCACTACCCCATATATATCAAGGATAATTGGGCCAAGCGGGATTGGACAATATTCCTTTTCTTATTCCATAACTTCTTACTTCGTTCTTTTTGCCTCTTTAGGATTTGGCTATTATGCCCAAAGAGAAATAGCAAGGCATAGCCAAGATAGACACGCCCAAAGCGTTATCTTCTTTGAAATAATGATTTGCAAACTCATTTCAACCCTTTTATCAATGGGAATCAATCTCATTTTGATATATACAAACGTCTATAACGAATACACGTTATTGATGAAATTGCTATTGATTAATATTGCCTCTACTTTCTTTGACATTACTTTCTTTTTTCAAGGAAGGGAGGAATTTGGCCTAATCGCCATAATAAACGTTTTATCAAAGACTATAGGGATTGCCTGTATATTCATATTCGTAAAAAACGAAGATGATTTATGGCTATACACATTTTTCCAATCCTTTGTCTTAATATTTTCTAGTTTATTATTATGGGCTTTCCTAATAAAAAGAATAGAACGCGTCAAATTAAGCGAATTGCATTTTAAACGTCATATAGTCCCTACTCTATGTTTATTTATTCCTACAATAGCCACTTCAGTCTATACAATGCTAGACAAAACATTAATCGGTCTAATGATCGAAGGAAATACTACTATTGCTGAAACCGCGCCAGATGGAACAATAACAACAATAATAAAAAAGACTTCCGACATAGAGAATGGCTACTATGAGCAATCGGAAAAAGTCGTAAAAATGGCCATGGCTATTATTACTTCTTTAGGTACGGTTATGATTCCTAGAAATTCAAAAGAAGTCGCGGAAGGGCATGAAGAAAAATTAATAGAAAACATATACAAGGCCTTGCGTTTTACCTTTTTGTTAGGTGTGCCTTTAACATTGGGCTTGATTGCAACCGCGAATAGTTTCAGTCCTTGGTTTTTTGGAACTGGATTTGAAAAAGTCCCATACTTAATCATGATTTTTAGCCCCATCGTTTTAATAATAGGCCTGAGCAATGTTTTAGGGTTGCAATATTTAATCCCAAAGAAAAACGATGGCAAGTTTACCATAGCCATTACCTCAGGGGCCATTATTAACCTGTGCCTAAACTTAATCTTAATAAGATTTTATAAATCCTATGGGGCCGCGATAGCATCCGTAATTGCCGAATTTTCCGTTACAACGATCATGTTTATTTTTGTAAGAAAAGAAATATCGTTTCTAAAAATGCTTAAGCAATGCTACAAATATATCATTTCAGGATTAATAATGTTTGGAGTTGTTTTTCTTACTCAATATTTCTTAAAGCTAGATGCCAACCCCTTATTTACCATGATCTTAGTTTTAGAAGGGGCGTGTACTTATTTCTTGCTTTTATTTATATTAAGGGATTCTGCTTTTATTGATGGAAGCAAGAAAATAATTGGCAAATTAATTCCACATATAAAGAAAAAAAATAAATAAACAAACACATCCCAAGAAGATAAACAGGGTTTTATTGGAAAAAGATTTTAAAATATGCGATTTACCATTAATTGGCTTCTCGATAATTTATCCAGACGTTAATGTGATTGTTTTTCTGATTATAAAATTTACCACAAGATTGATAATCGCTTAAAAGAAGCTTCTCCTTGTTAGGCAAATTCAAAACAATTCTTACCAATTCTCCCTTTTCAGGCTTAACAAATTCATAGTCAAAACTAGAAGGCAAAACAATAGGGGAAGTCAAATCCCTACGCGATTTAGTTTCATCTTCTGCCAAAGTTAAATTCCCATATGTAAATGCGACTTTGTTATTTAAATAATGCGCTTTTAATTGGATAGAGAAAAATATATTAACGTCTTCTCCTTGTTTTAATTCAATATAAGCGTATCCATCTTTAAAAGAAACGATTTCATCATTAATTTTTAGCGAAGAAGAATTAAATGGTTCTTTAATGTAAATATTAACCTTTGAGCCAACCCTTCCTTCTAAACTAATCTTGCATGAAGAAGAAGAAGGATAATTACTGCTCATCTTAATAAAAGCCAAATCGCCATTTGTATCGATTGTTTTAATGGTTCCGTTAAAGAAAGAAGAAATGATTAGACCTTCTTTTGAAGAAAGAGCGCTCATCAAAGGCAACAAGGCTACTCCAGCCGGCCCAATGGCAACGCAGCACCCATAGCATCCACCGCTATTAAACTCCAAATAACCCCCAATGCCCTTCCCGCGACATTTATCATATAAAGGACTATAGCTATCAAAAGTCATTCCTTTAACAAATTTTTTTGTAAATAAGTAATATTGGTCTTCATGATTTTCATTAAGGCTACCATAAACATCGTTTAGGCAAGATTGTTCGATTCTATCTAAATATTTTTTATCTCCGGTTAGAAAAAACAGTCTGGCCGAGATTCTCATCCAAGTAACGGCAACGCAAGTTTCTTGCATTATTTGTTCTGAATATTCGCTTTGCTTAAGGCTAGAATTATCGAAGAGTTCATGGGTACAGCCTGAGCAACCAATAAGAGTCAAATCGGTAGAAGCAACATTTTCTATGAAATTAGAAACGGCTTTAAAATACTTTTCTTCCCTACTTATTTCATAAAAAGCCAAGAG
>DOQE01000086.1:19191-20920 GCA_003512585.1 Bacillota bacterium
ACGACATGATTTCATAAGCTTTGGTAACAGGATATTGATACGGATACAGTTTGTTATTTAACGCAAGTTCAATTAAGTTGCAATCGGCACAGCCACCGGTAGAAATAATATATTTAGCAAAATCGAAATACCGCGGATTACGAGTTAATTTATATAGAGCTAAAGTCGGTTCTAGAATGGTACAAGAATTGACACACCCCCACCATGAGGAAGTGGTTGTTATTTCCTTTTTTCCTTCTTTTTTAGGCCCAATATGGGCAATTATGTAATCCAAATGTCTGCTTAAAGAAGATATGATTTCCTTTCTAAAGCCTTCGTCTTTGCAAATATCATAATAATGAAGAAGACCAGTCAAAACGTATTTTCTTCCCCACATATCCCAACCAGTAAATTCCATATCGACAGGATAGGAAGATATCCTTCCGTTTTCTTCTTGGACAGACAACAAGTCTTTGCAGGCATCGGTCAAAATATTATAAAGTTCTTCGTCTTGACTATATTTATAGCATAAAGAAGCACCTCTCATCTCTTTGCCAAAAAACTCACACCTCCAAAACGAATCGGAATCTTCTTTCGTTTTAAAAGGTTCAACAAATTTTGCCCACATTTTTATATCTTTGAGTTGGTCATTGACAACAAATCTTAGTTTATCGTCTAATAGACCATTAATTTTTAGGCTACCGTCTTTTAAAAATTTAATATCACTAAACATATTTTTTTATTATACCTAAATAGTTTCTTGAAACTAGATTTAACTTTTTTATTAATTCGTAAATAAAAACGAATCCAATCATAGTTTTCATAGTTAATGAGCATAAATTGGGAAGCCTAAGCTAAATCATGTTTTTATTACTAACATTAATTCGATGATGAATAGGCATTTATCCAATAATCGCTTATAAACTTCAATCATTGGCTAATCTAGTTAAACCTACTTATTTTGCTTAGCTAAAACAATTGATTACTCCAAGTAATCCTGCTTGGAAGCCTTTTAAATGTTTTTTTGAAAGTATTAATTAAAAATCTCTTTCTCACCAAAAAAAGAAGAGAAAAGGTCAAAAATCGCAAGTGTAAGCGTTTACAATGAAAATAACAAAAGCAGTTTTAAACTGCATAAAAAAGCTTGCTCATTCGTAAGAAAGAAGAGCGCGCTAAAAAAGAAAGGAAAAACATGAAGAAAAAAACGAAATTGCTCGTCATTTCATCCCTGTTTGCCGTTACTGGAATTGGAGTTACAGTAGCAGCAGCCGGTGGATTTAACGATGCTTTAGGGGGGGTCTTGCCTGCTAAGGCCGGACAACACGATTCCACCCACACCCTCAAAGAAAAGGCCTATGAAGCCCCAACTTACACTAAAGAAGGTTTTAAACCATATTATCTTTGCGAAGAATGCTGCGAATATGGTCCAGAAGAAGCTAGATTTTCTTATGAAGATAAGACAACCCATGCGGCCTTGTCAGATATAAGAATGGAACCTCTAACCGAAGCAAGCGTCAATGATGTTGCTGAAGGTGACATGATTTCAACAATCAACACACAGAAATTTAAATATGTTGACCAAGGGGCAAATGGGGTTGATAAGTCGAGTGATAAAGTTGAATCGACACCAATATGGGTCAAGGATGGTGAAAAAACCGCCATCTTCTTCTCAAGAAGTGGGAAAACCGGAGAACCATATAATGCAACAACGAACGACTATTGTTCCGAATTTAGATTTAGTCCGTCCGAT
>DOQE01000090.1 GCA_003512585.1 Bacillota bacterium
ACACCATCATCATTCCGAGTAGTTGACCTTTAATTTCTGACATATTCTCACCTCCTTTCAATAATAAATCGTTGTATAGTAGCCCACGATCGCACTTCTTTTTACACTAATATCGATCGTGTTTTTGCTTAAAATTAAGGGCTTATATTCTTTATATAGGCTATATTCCAAAACATCTCCTAACCTAGGAATATTTGAACTATAAGCAATTAAACTTACCCCGGCATCGGAAACTAGCTTCTTTGTTTTATCTGAAATATAGCCATCTATCCCTATCCGATAAGAAACAATCAAAGATAATGAATCCAAGGATGAATGGATAGAGGAAATACAAAACAAATCGCCACCAAATAACAATACCATCATCATAAAGACACTAGATAAAAGCAAACCAAGTTTATAGCCCATTCATTAACCCTCCCATTATTTCAACTATGGAAAGAGAAAGCATTATCATGGTTACGCCACTGCCTAATAAAGGCAAAAATGATAAGTTTGATAGTCTTTCTAGTTTTCTAGTTTTCTCATTTTCAAACTCCTCATCCCTAAGTTTTTGAAAAATATGCTGAAACTGGTTTATATAAACACCGCCTTCGCCCTCATCGACCATTTGATAAATCGCTATCATGACTTCTTTTATTTTCGCTAATTTAAAATTAGATGAAAAATCAATGAATGGTTTAATGGTTTTATCTTCCTCAATGCTTTTAAGCAAAGTTTCTAAATATTTTTTTACTTGGCCATTTGCAAATAAAATAATTTCTTTTAGGGATTGATAAACGTTAAATCCATCTTCAATGAAAATACCAAAAAAAGTAAATAATCTCACAAATTCATCTATATTGTTCTCCTCGTTCACCCTTTTTTTCTTATCTATTTTCATATAGGAATAAAAGAGGGAACATAAAACTAGCAAGGCTGGAATAATTAAGAAAAACGAAATACCTTTCCAAAAATAAATGACAATAGCCAAAAGGAAGCAAAGCAATAATTCAAAAAGCAATATCAATAGTTCTTTTTTATAATTTAAATTAGCTGCTTCGTAAGCCTTTTTTATTTTATTCATGCTTATCTCTCCTTTGCAATAAAGCATTAAGTGAAGAACTAGTAAAAGTGAAAACATAAATCAATAAAGAAAAAAGCAATAAGACATAGAAAATAATTATGCAGCCAAGAAAAGTAGGGCTTTCCTTTAAAAAAGAATAAAAAGAAGAAAGGGCAATTCTCATAAATATTAAAATCAATAAAGAAATTCCCCAAAGAAGGCAAAACTGATAGGTATTTTTAAGTCCTTTTTTCTTAAACGATAAATCGCTTTCTTCGATTCTATTAGCTTCAGAAAGCAAATCCCCACTTAAGTTTAATATGTTTCCTCCCTGAACTTGATAAATGGAAATAATCGATAAAAACATTGGGTATAATTCATTGCCAAAATAAGAAGAAAGGTAATTTAGTTTTTCTTCTATCGTCAAAGACTCTATGGAAGAGATTACCTTTTTTAATTCTTTATCTACATTTGCAGTAGCGTTCTCATACGCTTTATCTAAAGAAGAAGTAACCGATAGACAAACAATAAAACCATTTATAAAAGAAGAGCATTCCCTCCGTCTTTTTTGTTTGATTAAGAAGTTATTAATTGTCGGAACAACTATGCCCAATAGGCATATTAGCGATAGGAAAAGAACAATTAAGCAAATATAAATGGAAGAAGAAATAATATAAGAGCTGAGGCCAAGCAAAATCGAAATTATTGAAAAAAATATTAAACTATTCATTGCCGATATCTCCCCTTTGATAAATAATTTCAACCTTTTTCTCCCTTTCATTCAATTTTCCAATAGAATCGACATAACGTTTATAGCAACCATTAACAACCTTTGCCTTTAAATAAACGAAAATCGAGAAATGATGGTAAATATCAGAAAGTAAGTCGTTATAGTCCAGCCTTTTGCTGCTCATCATGGCCATTCTCGCCATTCTAAAAGGCATGGATTCAATATCTTTGGCATGAAAAGTAGTAATTAAAGGATGTCCTGACATAACGCAATTTAAGGCATCTAGCATTTCTTCACCCCTAGATTCTGCCAAAATCAAATAATCGGGATTGTTTCTTAATGAATTCTTAATCAAATACGAATAAGAAGATTTTTCATTTCGATCATCCACAACCCAGCAAGTCATATCCAAATTTGAAAAGCCCCTACTCAGTTCTAGTTCCATGACATTATCAATGACAATGACCCTTGTTGATGGGTTTAAGTTCATCAAAAGGAATTTTTGTAGTTCTGTCTTGCCGGACCCGGTTTCTCCACCTATGACAATGGATTGTTTATCCTTTAAAGCGGTTAGAAGCAATTCTTTGCTATCGCCTTTAAAAAAATCTGGATTGGAAATAATGGCACTGCCTTTTTTTGCTATCCTTAAGGAAAATGAATAAGATTTTGTATTATCGACTCTTGCAATAGATAAAAAGGCCGCATTCAATCTATATTTAGAAAAAGAGACATCTAAAAATGGTTCAAGATAAGAAAACTGTTTTTCCGAATAATTTGCAATTTGTCTTAAAAAAGCCCCTACTTCAGAAAAAGAGATGTTGATATCTGATTTTTTTCTCCCAAATTTATTACTTTGACAATAAATATATTCGCCATTATAAGAAATATCAGTAATTTCTTCTTGCTCTAGCAAGGGAGAAAGAAAAGAATGTTCTAAATAATCAACTAATTTTGAAACGTTTTCCATTAGAAGTTCCTCGTTATCGAAAAATTGGCCTTTTTATCAAACTTAATCAAAGGCTTGTTGTATATTCTTATGCGAACGCTTGCAAAATCAGGTTTGGATGAATATTCATGGGTAAAACTATCTAAGAACCTATAATCCAAAGAATAAACAACCATATACTTGCTAAACTCCCTTTCAAAATAATCGCCAACCATTGTTTTAAATAAGCTTTGGTCAAAATAAGGTTCAATGTTGTTGCCATCATCATCATAAGCAACGACCGCATTCTCTGCCGGCCCTTTATATAGACCTAAAAAAGATCTGTTCAATCCTTCGACAAAATATGACTGTTTGAAAGTAAAAACCAGCAATATTAAACCAAAGCCGGACATAACCATGTTAAGCATTACAAATCCTCCCCAATCACCACGCAATATTGGCTAGCCCCGCAAGTGCCAAAATTAGAAGGGTAAAAACTTACTGACGTATCGTAGGAAAAAGAATCTTCCATTTCACCAAGACCAATAAATCTAAGCGAAATATCATATGATTCCAAATCATGCCCAGTCGCTATCGGAAAGAATATATCGCGAGTCATAAAATAAGGAGTTTTAGGCTTATAAACCGACATTCTTAACGTTTTCTTTTCAACATAATAATTCCTAGCCGCCCTAAAGCCATATACTTGCCACGAAGAAGAATTTTCAACATGGAACATTTCAATGGGAATGACTCTTCTTTTTGTTGAAGTACCTGCTAAATTCCCGATAGAAAAATCATTGACATGGTTTTTTATAATAAGCGAAGCATGACCAGAAATAGTTATGTCTTTATAAACATCATTTTGATAATTAAGAAATATAGAAGGCAGACATAAGGCACGGCTTAAATTATTTTTTGCTATTTTATTAATTAAAAATTTATATCTAGACGAGCCGTTGAAACTAGAAGGGATCCCAAATAGGCATTCACCTCTATTTGTTTCATATACTTTATTGTGGGCAATTGGCTCTAAGGAATAAATTTTTCCAGCTTGGGCCTCAAAATGGGAACTAATAGAAATGCCATTGCCTATATTAGGATTATTCTCTTTTTGCCCCCATAAATATAATTGAAAATATATTTTATCGTTTTTATTTACATAGTAAGGGATTGA
>DOQE01000021.1:0-487 GCA_003512585.1 Bacillota bacterium
GAACCAAGCAGTGTCAGCTATATAGAAGAACCTTTTGTTTCTTCTTCCATCATGGCCCCAAAAGAATATGTGGGACCAATTATGCAGCTTTGTCAAGAACGTAGGGGGGTTTATGTTGATTTAGAATATTTTGACGATACTAGAGTTATAGTTAAATACGACTTGCCATTAAGTGAAATAATTTATAATTTTTTCGATAAGCTCAAATCTTATACGAAAGGATATGCTTCCCTAGATTATGATTTCAAAGAATATAGGAAAAGCGACCTTTGCAAGATGGACATTTTACTAAACGGCGATACAATCGATGCTTTGTCTTCAATTGTCTATCGTCCTGATGCTTATAAAAGGGGACTTGCGATTGTTTCTAAATTAAAAAATATAATACCCAGACAGCAATTTGAAGTCCCTGTTCAAGCTGCAATATCTGGGAAAGTCATAGCTAGAGCCGACATAAAATCGATGAGAAAAGATGTTTTAGCTAAAT
>DOQE01000021.1:535-1836 GCA_003512585.1 Bacillota bacterium
AATGCTATGGTGGCGATATTTCTAGAAAAAAGAAATTACTGGAAAAGCAAAAAGAAGGCAAAAAGAGAATGAAGGCCATTGGTTCTGTAGAAGTTCCGCAAGAAGCCTTTATGTCGGTACTTTCCATTGATGATGAAGAAAAATAGCATTGAAAATTAGTAGTTTTTAAGTTGATTATAAATAATCGCTCTTTTATAATTCCTATAAGGAAATATGGCTTCAAAGACATTTAATGAAAGATATACTGACGAAGAATATGTCTCCAAAAGGGAACTAGCCGATAAGCTTCGTCTAAACTTAGTTGATTCCATGTGGTCTGGAATCCTTGCTTATAGAAAACAATTTGCTAAACCTTTAACTGGGATTACCCTTATTACGAAGCAAAAGATGTATTTAACTTCTACCCAAGCTTTGTACGATAAATATTCCGAATTCGAAACAAAGCTTTCTTATTTTCAAACTGAATACGTTAAGACTTGTTTAGATAAAGATAGTGAAAAAGAGATTAATAAATATGCTTATTTGCTAATTTTAAAGTTATGTTGCCAAGCCTTGAAAATAAATGCTTCCGAACTTTCTTTAAAGGCCATTGTAAATGGGGTATATCGCGACACAGATCCATCTCTAACCTATATTAATGCCTATTATAAGGCCATTTCTTCTTTTGATGATGCCCCCTCTTATACGGATGGACTAGATTTTTTAGGACATGAATATTCTATATTAAAAGGGACTAATGAACTTACTTCCTTTTATAGGAATAGCGATTCTAAATCGATATATGTAAGGTCTGTTGTTTCTAAAGTATATGAATCCGCTCCTGCAAACGAAATTCCTGATTTAATCGATTCTTTGCTTAGCTTTGAAAAACTAGATAACAAGAAAGGCTTTTTAAAAGCCTTGATTATCGAATATTTTATTAATTATATTAAGCCTTTTGACGATAATAACCTTCTAATGGGCGTTTTGCTTTCAAAATGGTGCTTAAGTAGGGCTAATTTAACTAACGTGGCTTCAATTTTGCCTTTCGAGGCCGCTTTTATCCCTAGCAATAGGCTAAATGATTATTTTGAATCCATTCAACAAACGGGCGATGTTACTTATTTTCTAATGTATGCAATGGAAAAGATTTCCCCTTTATTGGACGAACTTCTTGACCAAATGCATCAAATTAACAAAAACATTATAAAAAAAGAGCATTTCGATAAAGAAAAAATCGAAATGGAAACTTCTCCTGTTATTGAAGAAATTAAGGAAGAAAGAAAAGAAAGCGAAGTTCAAAAAAAAGAAGAAAAAACGGA
>DOQE01000021.1:1857-5811 GCA_003512585.1 Bacillota bacterium
CTTTCTTCCATTGAAAGAATCGATCCTTATAAATTTGCTAAAGGAAACGCCAACTTAGCTTTATTGCCTCCTAAATCTGGTTTAAGTGAAAAGGAAATAAAAGAAACGGCTAGATATATAGTTGAAACCAATCCTAATATAAAAAAAGCCCAAGCCTATTTTTTTGCAGGGCATTCTACCATTGGTAGATATTATACAATCCAAGATTATAAAAAAGTCACTCGTTGTGCCTATGAAACAGCCAGGACTTCCATGGATTTATTAGCAGAGCAAGGATTTTATAGGAAGCTGCAAGTTAAAAATAAATTCGTTTATACCCCAATTGAACAAGGAGAAAAATAATTATGAATTCTTATCTTTATTTAGCAGGAATGCCAGGATGGGCCATTCCGTTAGTAATTGTAGGCGTTTTTGGCTTAATTGTTTTGGCAGTTATCTTAATAAAAAAGCATTTTCATGTTTTCCAAAGCGATGAAAAAGTAAAATCAGATAAAGAAATCGCTCAAGAAAATCTTGATAAAATCTTAGAACCTATCGATGATTTAAAAGAAAAAAAAGAAGATAATGACGATTCAAAAGAAGAATGAAACCTTCATCTTTATACGTCCACATCCCTTTTTGCAATCATATTTGTCCCTATTGCGATTTTCCTAAAGTCGTTTATGAAAAGCAATGGGCTTTTTCTTACTTGAATTCTTTGTTATCCGAGCTTGATTCTCTTTCTTTAGATAAGCTAGACACGATTTATATAGGTGGTGGAACGCCGACTTCTCTTGATATTTCTTTACTTGATAAGCTATTAAAAAAATTATCTTCTTATTTAAATGAAGGTGGGGAATTTTCTATTGAGGCTAATCCTGATTCCTTAGATGAAGAAAAGATTAAAGTTTTCTCCAAGAATAAAATAAATAGAGTTAGTCTAGGCGTGCAGTCTACAATAAAGAGCAATTTAGACTTTTTAGGCAGGAAGCATAACTATGAAGATGTAAAAAAATGCGTTGAATTGCTACGAAAACATTGTATAAATAACATCAATTGCGATTTGATTTACGCCTATAATGGTTTATCAATAAAAGATTTAAATAAGACAATAGAAGACATATTGGCTTTAAATGTCCCTCATGTTTCTGCCTATTCGCTTATCTTAGAAAAAGGTACTCTTTTTTATAATAAAGGAATAAAAGAAGAAAACGAAGATATTGCGGCGAGCCAATATGAATTTATTTTAAATAAATTAAGGAATTGTGGCTATAAACGTTATGAAGTGTCTAATTTTGCAAAAAATGGATTTGAATGTAAGCACAACCTAGTTTATTGGAAAGATGAAGAATATTATGCGATAGGATTGGGGGCTTCTAGTTATGTTAAAGGAATTAGAAGCAAGAATACATTAAATTTGTCTTCTTATTTAAAAAATGAATTTAAAGGCAGTTATGAAGTAGTTGGCAAAGAAGATGATATTAAGTATTTTTTGCTTACCAATTTAAGGCTAGAGGATGGTTTTCCTTTAGAAAAATTCGAGCAGAGATTTTCTTCTTTTGATAAGGATATCTTATTAAAAAAGGCTAAAAAAATGATTGATGCTAGTTTGCTAAGAATAAAAAATGATAGATTGATGGCTACGGATAAGGGTCTATTGCTTTTGGATTATATATTAATTAATCTATTTTAGTATGAATAACGCGAAATTTTATAAAAGAATATATGGTTGGCTTCTTGATGAAGCGCTTTGCATGCCTTTTGGGGTCTTTTGCTTTTGGCTAATCTATCATTTCGATGCGTCTTTTCCTTTGTTTTTCATAGTCGTTATTTCTATCCTTTTTGATTATTTTTTCTATGTCTTAATAAATTCCGTTTCTATGTTTGCTTTTAAAGGAAAAACCTTAGGGATGGCTATTGAAGGGATAAAAACGGTGAATATGGAAGGGAATAGACCTAGTTATCGTTGTTGTTTTTTAAAATGCTTTTTAAATGGTGTCATTGCCATTGTTTTAGTCAATGCCGTGTTTATGCTTTTAGTACATACGGAACGATCTCTTTTTGATAGATTAAGCCAAACTATGGCTATCAATTGTCGTTAATCATATAAATTTTCAATTTTTAGCAATCATTCCTTGACAGTGCTAAAAGGATTCTTATAATGTAACTAGCACTCGTTAGAAAAGACTGCTAGAAAGGATGGGACCTATGAATAGAAGCGAGATGATTCTTAAATTAATTGTCGAGCATTTTATTAAAACGGCCCAACCTGTTGGCAGTAAAACTCTTATCGAGGAATATCACCTCGATTATTCAAGTGCTACCATCCGCTCAGAAATGAACGCCTTGGAAAAAGAAGGTTATTTGGAGAAAACCCATACTTCTTCCGGGAGGGTTCCATCAAAAAAAGGATACGAATACTTTGTTGATAAGCTTCGTGATGAAAGAGTCGATTCCTCGATTAAGTTTGCCTTAGCAAAAGTTCTTGACCAAAAGGCTCAATCGGTCGAAGAGGTAATTAAACAAAGTTGCGAAATTCTTTCAAACATGACCAATTTGGCTTCTGTTGTCCTTGGGCCTAAAGTCAATGAGGAAAAGTTAGTTTCAATTCAAATCATTCCTATTGGTACTTCTACGGCCACGGCTGTATTTGTTACAGACCAAGGGTATGTCGAAAACAAGACTTTCATGATTGATGAAAAAACCGGAATTGAAGAAGTTAAGAAAACGGTAGAGCTTCTTAATGACCGCCTTCTTGGCACTCCAATTTCAGAAATAGTTCCAAAAATGGAGGCCATGCGTCCCGCACTTACTGATTATGTTGTAGGGCAAGATAGCATTTACCAAGCCTTTTTCCAGGCATTCTTAAAATTTGCCGGGGAAAGAATGAATCTATATGGCAGGCAAAAGCTTCTTGATCAACCAGAATATGCTGACGATGCCAAAAAGCTTAGAAGTCTATTATCTTTATTAGACGATCCTAAAGCATTAAGAAGTGCTCTAGATGAGGCTAAAGTCGATTCTTCTTCCGATTTAAGTGTCAAGATCGGGTCTAAAGAAAAAGGACTTGAAGATGTTGGCATTGTATCGGCTCAAGTAGCTATTCCTGGTGGACAAAACGCTTCGATTTCCTTACTTGGTCCAAAAAGAATGGACTATGAGAAAGCAATGTCGTTATTGTCTTATGTATCTGGGCAATTGGATGAGTATTTTGCAAACGAAAAACAGAAAGGAGCACAAAAAAACAATGGCGGAAGAAAAAAACGCTCAAGCAAGTAATGAAGCGGAAGAGAATAAAGAAGAGACCTCTTCCCCTGAAAAAGATGGAAAATTATTTGGCAAGAAAGTGTCGAAAGAAAAATATGAAGAGGTGTGTGCTCAATTAGAAAAAGAAAAAAGCGATAAAGAGCATTGGAAAAACGAATATTATAAGGCTTATGCCGATACCCAAAACCTAAGAAAGTCCTTGGAAGAGGAAAATCGTGTGGCCGTTAGATATCGGGCAGAAGGCTTCCTAGCTGATTTGTTACCGGCTCTAGATGGCTTCCATATGGCTTTGGAAACCCCTCCGACTTCGGAAGAGACGAAAAACTATTTGGTTGGATTTAAATATATCTATAACCAAATAATAAAGACTCTTGTAGATGAAGGAGTATCCGAGTTATCTCCAAAAAAAGGCGATGATTACGACATGAACTATATGCACGCGGTCGATACCGTTGAAGATGATTCTATAAGCCCTGGAAAAATAGTAAAGGTTTATTCAAAAGGTTATAAACTACACGATCGCCTTATTCGCCCGGCGATGGTAGCGGTTGCTAAAGCAAGCAAACAAGATGATAAAAAAGAAGGCGAAAACAAAGAAGAAAAAAATGAAAGTGAAGCCGCCAAGGCTTAAAAAGGAGAATTAATAATTATGGCTAAAGAAATTATTGTTGGTATTGATTTAGGTACCACGAATTCGGTTATTTCGTG
>DOQE01000021.1:5834-7263 GCA_003512585.1 Bacillota bacterium
TTATTTCGTATATGCAAGCCGATGGGAAGGTTAAAGTAATTCCAAATCCAGAAGGAACAAATACCACTCCATCAGTAGTTGCTTTTAAAGGCAGCGGGGAAGAAATTGTTGGCAATGCTGCAAAACGTCAAGCCATTACTAACCCGGATACTGTTTCTAGTGCGAAAAGAAAGATGGGGACTTCCGAAAAGTTCCATATATCTTGTCTAAACAAAGACTTCACTCCGCAAGAAATCTCTTCTAAGGTTCTTGCCTATATGAAATCATATGCCGAGAAAAACTTAGGGCAACCGGTTAAGAAAGCCGTCATTACCGTTCCTGCTTATTTTAACGATGCGCAGCGTCAAGCTACTAAAGATGCCGGTACTATTGCCGGATTAGATGTTGTTCGTATCATTAATGAACCAACCGCAGCTTGCTTGGCTTATGGACTCGATACAAATAAATCCGAAAAAGTCATGGTTTTTGACCTTGGCGGTGGTACTCTTGATGTTTCCATTCTTGATATTGGAGATGGAACCTTCCAAGTTTTATCTACTAATGGGGATACCCGCTTAGGCGGTGATGACTGGGATCATGTTGTTGCTGATTGGATTCAAGCTCAAATTAAGATTGAAACCGGCGCTGATTTAACCGATAAAATGGCTAGACAACGTTTCATTGACGCCGCTGAAAGAGCCAAGATTGAACTTTCCAGCTCATTAGAAACTACAATTTCCCTTCCATTCATTGGCATGGGCCCAAATGGTCCTATCAACTATGAAGGAAAATTGACCCGTGCTAAATTCCAAGATTTGACTCGTTCTCTTCTTGAAAGATGCAAAGTTCCAATGGAAAAAGCCCTTTCCGATTCCGGTTTGACATATAATGATATAGGAAGCATCTTGATGATTGGTGGTTCTACTAGAATGCCAGCCGTTCAAGAATTGGTTAAAAATGTAACCGGCAAGAATATCAATATGTCTGTTAACCCGGATGAAGCCGTTTCTGTTGGTGCCGCTATTCAAGGCGCTGTTATAGCAGGGGATGTCAAGGATGTTGTTCTTCTTGACGTCACTCCTTTGACTCTTGGTATTGAAACTCTTGGCGGAGTTATGACTCCTCTTATCCCAAGAAATACAACTATTCCTACCACAAAGTCACAAATCTTCTCTACAGCTGAAGATAACCAACCTGCCGTTGACATTATGGTCTATCAAGGCGAGCGCCCAATGGCCCATGATAATAAATTGCTAGGTCATTTCACTCTTTCTGGAATTAAACCAGCTAGAAGAGGACAACCGCGAATCGAAGTAACCTTTAATATCGATGTAAATGGTATTGTCAAGGTTTCAGCCAAAGATCTTGATACTCAACAAAGCCAAGATATCACTATTTCTGGTTCCAACGGTTTATCGAAAGAAGATATCGACCGTATGGTTAAGGAAGT
>DOQE01000021.1:7312-7594 GCA_003512585.1 Bacillota bacterium
ACTCAAACTTATGTTGATGAAATCAATAACGTCCTCACTGAAAAAGGCGATTCGATGGATCCTAAGCAAAAAGAAGAGCTTACTAAACGTCGCGATGAAGCTAGTGGAGCCATTGCTTCTAACGACATTGACAAGCTTCGCGAAATAGTTGGGCGTCTTGAAGATGCCGCTTCTATGGCTAGTAGGGCTCAACAAGGTGGTCCTGCTGGGACTAATACAAAATCTGAAGGCAATGAAACAGCCGATGATGTTGTTGATGCCGATTTCACCGACAAATCCAAA
>DOQE01000041.1:0-187 GCA_003512585.1 Bacillota bacterium
TTTTCTTCCTTTTAATCGGTTTAATCTTTATATGGGTGAATGCTTTTATTAAGCCTTCATAAATAAATGGATAGACTGTCAATACTAAGGCTACCGCAAATGCCAAGCCAATAATCATATTTAAATAGCAGCTCATGAAAGCGCTTGGGCCAAAAGCAAAATAAACAATTCCAACATAGGCGCTTAA
>DOQE01000041.1:233-3822 GCA_003512585.1 Bacillota bacterium
GCCGGCTTGTCTACTTGTGGCCTTTTTAATGGTTTCTAGTTTGAATTCAACATTATTCCTATCTTTTTCATGGACGGAAGAAGAAATCTCTTTTTCTCCACCTGCAATATATAAAGACAAGAGGAAAGCTATCAAGGCAACCCCAATCGAGCCTAAAGCAACTATTGGGCTAACTGAAATTCGAGTAATCACAAAGAAGGCTGTTGAAATAAATGAAGAGGCTGTAGCGATTATACCCACGCTTAACGATCTAGAAATTCCATATCTAAGAGTCAAATAAACGCAAGCTAGCAATATCCCTAATCCTAACCCTAAAGCAATGGAACTTAGATAAGGTTGACCAACTTCTGGGGTAACTGTTGCAAAGTAAGAAAGATAATTGGCTGTTTCACTTAGGAATCTTTCTTCAATATAGTTTGAAACGGCATCGTTTAAGCCAATGTTTGTTGGCTCGGTCCACCCACTGCCATTATAAGTAGAAATGCTATAGCTTATATCGCCTTTGCTTTCATCTAATAAAGGCAAATACTTATTAAGCTTTATTTCGTAATAGAACCAATAATAAGTCGTTCCTTTTCCAGCTTCCGCCGTGATATATTCTTCTTTTGGATTTTCCGAAAGTTTAATATCTTTAGAAGGGTCGTTTATTAAATCTATTAAGGTATCTTCACCTATTTTTATTGAATTAAGTAGATATGGTTCACCATTTTCATCTTCCCCATATAGATGAGCCGTATCCGCAAAACTAGGTATCGTAATATATTCAGCATTTTCACTTCTAATATCTAAACGCAAAACCGTTTCTTGTTGTTTATAAGCAGCATCGTTATAGACATCGCCATTATTGGTAAGGCCAAAGCCTATCATCGTGCCAATGCCAGCCAAGACAAAAGCCATAGAAATAAGGCTTGTCCAAATCTTGCCTTTTGAGAAGTTTTTATCTTGATAAGGTCCAAAATAAGTTTGTTTTTCTTCTTTTACCAAATCAGGAATCTTTTCTTCGTTGACATTAAGTTGTTTTGAAAACTTCGATTGCATCGAATTATCAGAAGTCAACAAGAAGCCGGCTAATCTAAGGAATATTATGTTGACAATGGTTGCTATTAGGCCACCACACACTAACATAACGCCGAACTTTGAAGTCAAATCACCGGCAAATAAATAAACAAATGTTCCAATGATAATGGAGATTACTCCAGCGTCTAGAGTTGGCAATAAGGCTTTTTTAGAGGCTTCCTGATGGGCTTTTTTTAATGTCCTGCCTTTATAGAGTTCATCTTTTAGTCGCGATGAATAATATAGGCCACCAAAAAGCGCAATCAAACAAGTTGCCATTAATCCCAATAAAGCAGCGATATTAAATTGAGCACCAAAAGCAACAAATAAACCAAAGGCGCCAAAACAGCTTAAGCCAATAGAAGTGATTTCAGCTAAAGCAAGAATCCTATCGAATAAGGCTAGCAAAATGCAAAGGAAGACAAAGACGACTACAGTTGATAATAATGTTCTTCCCATAGCTGGGTTAATAGCATAATTGCCAACGCTAATCAAAGATTCAACGGTTGCATTAGTTTTTTCACTATAAGTGAAATTTAGTCTATATTCTCCTAAATTAGAAGCATTGAACATGTTGCATAGAAACACAGCTGCCTCGTAAGCTTCTTTTGTTTTACTTGGATCGTAATTACCATCGCTAGAAATGGCAGAACTAGATGGTATTAATTGAAGATAAGGCGTTTCTTTATCGGTATCGGCTTCATCATACCAAACAGCATTATCGTTTTTTGTGGATTCAACGGTCAAAATTCTATTTTTGACATTTTGATCGCTTTCAGCCTTATCGTATGTATCGTCTTCTTTTCTATTTGCCCAAACTACAAGCAAGGTGTTGACTGCTTCTTCGGTTATATTTCCTTCAGAGTCGGTTGTAGCTTCTTTTGTGTTATCGGTGCAATATTTTAATAAGTTCTTAAAGGCTTCTTTATAGGTGTCACCTTCTTTTAAAGGAACGACTACGACAGGGACTTTATAAGAACCCATATCGATATCTTTGATTGTTGCTTCTTGATCATCTATTATGGTTTTTAAAACGTCGGCATCTGGATAATCGCTAAAAGAAGTATTGGAAGCCCCAAGTTCATAATCTCCGCCAGAGAAAGACAAATATTGTTCCAAATATGAATATTGGGTCTCGGAATTATTGGAAGTCCTCAAAGAAACGGAAATCGTGTCATAACCTTGGGTATTGACTTCATATTCAGACATACCCCAAGTATCTAAACGTTCTCTCACTACATTTGATAAGTCATCGATTACGGGATTTCCGCTTGAATTGATATCTTCGGCATTTAAGAAATTGTCATAATTTCCATTAATGCTATTTTCTTCAAAATGGCTAGCCTTAAAATAAAGCGTTTTTCCTTCTGCATAAGCCAAATCGGAATTCATTTCTTGCATAAGCGGGGCGGTTGAGGCGCCAATGCCTATTAATAAAGTTGCACACATCGCAATGTAAGATATATATCGACGCATAGTGTTTCCTCTTCTTTCCAAAATAGTTACTGAATTATAAATAATTCATACTGTCGTCTTAAAGCATACTCTTAGATACAAGTTAGGGCAATAAAAATATGCCAAAAAAGCCTAGAAAAGCGTATTTTGATGGGACTTTTTTAGATGCTCATAAGCTTTCTCGCTAGCCACCCTTCCCCTTGGAGTCCGATTAATCAAGCCGCTCATGATTAAATATGGCTCATAGACATCCTCTAGATTTGAGACTTCTTCTCCTATGGAAGAGGCAATTGCCTCTAATCCAACAGGTCCCCCATGGAATCTATCGATAATGGTGTTTAAGTAACGAATGTCCACCTCATCCAAACCCAAAGAATCTATTTTTAAGGCCGATAACGCTTCTAAAGTCAAGTCGTAAGAAATAGAAGAAAGGCCTCTAAAATTAGCAAAATCACGGACTCTTTTAAATAGCCTATTGGCAATTCGTGGCGTGCCGCGGCTTCTTTTAGAAAGCAAACTGGATGCTAATGGATCAATAGGCGTGTCCAATACTTTTGAAGTTCTTTCAATTATTTGCCTTAATTCATCACTAGAATAAAAATCGATTTTTATAGATATTCCAAATCTTGCTCTTAATGGGGAAGATAAATCACCGGCCCTAGTTGTCGCTCCTACTAAAGTAAAAGGAGGCAAAGGCATCGATAAGACATGGCTTGAGCCGCCTTGGTTGACTAAGATTGAAAGGCTAAAATCTTCCATTGCCCCATACAAAACTTCCTCTACTACTCTGGGCAAACGATGGATTTCATCGATAAAAAGAATATCCCCAGGCTCAATTTCAGAAAGTATAGCCGCTAAATCGCCAGGCCTTTCTATTGATGGCCCGTTTACTAACTTTATTGCTCCACCCATTTCGTTGGCTATAACATAAGCCATGGTTGTTTTCCCTAATCCGGGAGGACCATATAGCAAAACGTGGTCTAGGCTTTCCTTTCTTTTTTTCGCGGCTCCCATGAATACGGAAAGATTATCTTTCATTTCGGTTTGGCCGATATATTCTTTTAATGTTTTTGGGCGC
>DOQE01000041.1:3834-4096 GCA_003512585.1 Bacillota bacterium
TAGAGCTAGTGGCGTCTTCTTCTTCTTTTCTTGCATCCATTAATCTCGATGTATCTTCTTTCATTTCCTTAACCCCTTTAAGGCCAAGCGCAAGGCATCTTGAGTCGATAGGCCCCTATCTAACTTAGATAAAGCATCATCGATTTCTTTGCTTTTAAAGCCTAAGGAAGAAAGAGCGCCCCTAACTTCTTCATAATCGCTACTTGAAGAATTGCCTTTTTTATTATTTTCGATTAGTTTGCCTTTTAAATCCAAAATAATT
>DOQE01000041.1:4143-6108 GCA_003512585.1 Bacillota bacterium
ACTAGCTGCCTTTGGACCAATGCCAGGCAGTTTTTTTAAATACCCCACATCATTACTAGAAATTGCTAAGAACAAATCGGTTGGATTGGTTTTAGATAAAGCCGATAAAGCGGTTTTTGGTCCAATTCCTTTGACTTGAATTAGCGATAAAAAGGCATCTTTTTCAAGCTTTGAAACAAAACCAACTAAATAATGGTCATCTTGAGTGATTATTTCATGGGTAAAAACCTTGCATTCTTTAAATAAGGCAAAGTCTTCGGGCCTAGATACGTTTATTTCATAGCCCACCCCATTTACTTCAATGGCGACACTTTTTGATGTCACCTCTACAATTTGTCCGGTAAGAGAATAAATCATAAACTAATTAAAAATATCAAAACGATTAGAAAACAAGCCAAAGTAGAAAGCAAAGGTAATAAAGCCTTTTTTAAAGAATCGTTTTCCATCGCTAAAATTATACCATTAAAAAAAGGAAATGGTTATTCGTCGTATTCGAATTCGAAATCCCCTATCCTAATGGTATCTTTGCTTATTGCCCCTTTCTCCCTTAAGGCTTCATCTACCCCAATTTTAGTTAGATAAGAAAGCAATTTTGCTATGCCTTGGTCGGTTGTAATGTTAGTTAAGGCACACTCTTCCTCTACTTTTTTTCCTTCAATTACAAATAGATGGGCAGATGGGCGCTTGATAGTAAATAAAGGTTCACTGTCCTTGGCTTGATATATTTTATATTGAGGATTTTCTTCTTGCTTAAACAAAGGGAAAACAGGTGTTTTTTGAATCATTTCGTAAATATAGTTAATTAAAGGGTTGACTCCGTTTTGAGTTAAGGAGGATAAGCCAAAAGAAGCAAATCCCAATTTATTATCGAATTCTTTTTTCCTTTCTATTGCTCCAGGACAATCCATTTTACTCGCTACAACGATTTGGGGACGTTTATCTAAATCCGCGCCATAATCTTTTAATTCTTCATTGATTAAGCAATAATCATTGTATGGGTCTCTTTCTCCAGACATGGATACCATGTGGACTAAAACCCGGCATCTTTCTATATGGCGTAAAAAGGAAAAACCAAGTCCTTTCCCTTTTGAGGCACCTTCTATTAACCCCGGCATATCGGCCAAAACAAATTGATCGATTCCATTTGGCAAGCTGACTACGCCTAAATTAGGGACGAGAGTAGTAAAAGGATAATCGGCCGTTTGAACATTGGCTTTGCTTACGACATTTAAAAAAGTTGATTTTCCTACAGAAGGAAAGCCGATTAAACCCGCATCGGCTAATAACTTTAATTCTAAAACGATACGTTTGGTTTCCCCTGGATGCCCGTTTTCTGCAATTTTAGGAACGCGAAGTCTTGAGGATTTAAAAGAAGCATTCCCTCTACCTCCCTTGCCTCCTTTTGCGACTAAGACTTTATCTCCATCATGGCTTAAATCAGCAAGTGGGACCATTCCTTCTTCCAAATAGACAACCGTACCTACGGGAACTTCGGCATAAACATCTTCTTGAGATAATCCAAATCTCATTTTTTTATCGCCTTTTTCGCCATCTTTTGCAATTATGGCTTTGCTATGTCTATAAGCCAAAAGCGTATTGATGTTTTTTCTAGCAATAAAATAAACGGAGCCGCCATTTCCCCCGTTCCCTCCATCAGGACCTCCCTTTGGCAAATTCTTTTCTCTTAAAAAGGAAATGGCTCCGTTCCCGCCTTTTCCTGACCTAACTTCGACTACGGCTCTATCGATTAACATATTTTTCCCTTTCTTCTTTGGAAAGAATATAATTTTTTTTATTTTTTTTGATTCTTCTTAAATCGGATGAAAATTCCTTGCTGCTTTTAGCAAAGGGAATTGATGTATTCGCATCATCGTTTATCCAAATGACCGGAATCATTTTTACTCTAAATTTATTTAAACTAAGAAAATAGCAATGCTCTACATCATAGGCGATCCCATCAATGGT
>DOQE01000123.1:0-18282 GCA_003512585.1 Bacillota bacterium
GAATTCCCAAGTGATGGCATGTTAAGAGTGTACGATTCCACTTCTTCTAGTTATGTAGTTCATCAAAATACTTTTTCTAAGGAATATATCGATTCTTTAAACGCGACAATGACCGATGAAAATAATCTTGCCTATGGAACGGTTATGTCTGTTATGGAAAATAGGGACGGACTAAACTTCCATTTCTTAACAAAAGATGGTGATGGAGAAGACATAAAAGAAGTAAATCAATACGCAAGCGCTTCTTCTTTAGGGGCTATGGTTTCTTCGGTTACTTCATTGCCAACCACAATAATCCATGAGCTATATGGAGATGAAAAATCTCTTTCATCTATGTATGACGTTATAGATGGCAAATTTCCAGAACACGAAAACGAGTTGGTCTTGATTGTTGATAGGTACAATAGAATTGATTTTTCTACATTGCAAAAACTAGGCATAATAAATTCAAAGGCAACATTTGAAAACTTAGGCGATTCAAACAAAATCGATTTCTCGTCTCTGATTTATGATGGAGAGGGCGATTCCACTTATAAAGAATATAAATGTTACACGAATTCTTCCTATTATTTATCTAATGAAGTCGAAAAAGAATCCGTTACCGTTGATTGCTATAAAAATATAAAGTTGAATATAGACCCTTCGAACAGCAAAAACAGTAAATTCGTTGGCAATGAAGCGAAAGAGAATCTAGTTGTTTATAATTCCCCTATCCCTTCAAATGTATTTGCTTCCGATTCAGTTTATAATCCGATAAAGTGCAAAATCGTTGGAGTTTTGCGTCCAACGAAAGAGAGCTATTTGACTTTAATGCCATCTTCTTTGGCTTATTTGCCTTCTTTGAAAGAAAAGATTGCTTCCGATTATTTAGAAAATGGACAAGGAAAAATTCTTGCCAATGAGCAAAAAAATAATTGGTACGTCCCTGTAAATAAAGAAGATGAAGCAAAAGACGGGCTAAAGATTCTTAATGATGCTTTATCTAGTTTGATGAACGCCCAAGACGAAGTAAAAGATGATTCTACAGCACTTAGCAATAATAGCGTTTCTAATTTATTAAAAGGGGTAGCCAACTATATAAATCTATTTGGCAAGATAACCACCAATGAGGAAGGCAATAAAAAAATAAGCTATTCGTATTCCAATTCGCCGACTACATATTTATCTTGGTGCCGCACTTTAGGAGCGACTTTTAAGAAAATAGATGATAAAACGGCGTCTGCTAGTGGGATTGCCTCTTTATTTATGGACGATTATTTCTTTTCAAAGGAAGGAGAAACAACTTTTGTTGACCTTGTTTCTTATGTTAATTCCTACTCTTTAATTACTTCCGTTTTGGTTTTTCCAAAGAGTTTATCGACCAAAGATACCTTGCTTAGGTATTTAGATTCTTTAAACGAGGGCAAAAAAGATTCTGACAAAATCATATATACCGACATAATGTCTGAGTTTACAAGCTCATTAGGAACGATGATTAATGTTATATCTACCGTTTTGATTGTTTTTGCTTCTATTTCATTAGCCGTTTCTTCTGTCATGACCGCGATCATTACTTACGTTTCGGTTGTTGAAAGGACAAAGGAAATTGGAATATTAAGGGCGTGTGGTGCTAGAAAAAAAGATGTTGGGAGATTATTTGAAGCCGAATGTGTGATAATAGGTCTTGTTGCTGGATTTATCGGAATTATTTTTACTGTGATTGCCTGCTTCCCAATCAACGCCATAATCGATAGTTTGTTCCCTGGCAACAATTTAGGTAACATAGCCCAATTAAATCCGTTGCACGCGATTATTTTGCTTCTTTTGTCGGTTTTGTTGTCTTTCCTTAGCGGATTGATTCCATCTAGGATTGCCGCGAAAAAAGATCCTGTTGTCTGCCTTAGGAGCGAATGATGAAAACCACGAAAAAAATAAATGAACTCATTTCTTCTTCTTCCAGTTTTAATGTGGATTTTGATAAAGGGTTAAGCGATGAACAAGTCAAAATTAGGCAAAAGGAAGGCTTGTCTAACAAAACAAAAAAACAAGTAACGAAGACTTATCCCCAAATTATATTTGATAACCTTTTTAATTTTTTGAATTTAATTCTTTTCTTTGTTTGCGTAATCATGGTTTTGGCTAAGCTTTCTGTTTCCCATTATTTTTTCTTATTGATTTTATTTGCCAATATCCTTATTGGCCTTATCCAAGACATACATGCAAGAAGGATGGTTGATAAATTGCGTGTTATGGTGGACCCAAGAGCCAAGGTCATTAGAAATGGAAAACAAATTGAAATAGGAACTAGGGAAGTTGTTTTAAGTGACATAATTTCTCTTTCTAGTGGCGATCAAATATGCGCGGATTCCATTTTAGCCGATGGGGAAATATATGTTGATGAATCATTACTAACAGGAGAATCTAGGCCGGTAAAAAAAAGCAAGGGCGATACTATTTATTCAGGAACTTTTTTAATTAAGGGGAGCTGCCTTGCTCAAGTAGAAAAAGTAGGTTCCGCTAATTATGCCGAAACATTAAGAAGCAAAGCCGCCGGTTTTTCTAGGCCCAAATCAGAAATCAAGCATTCGGTGAATGTAATTGTTGCCGTTTGCGGAATATTGGCCTTGTGCTTTGGCTTTGTTTATTTTTTGACTTATATGCTGAACGGTTTTAAAAATGGCGATTCCTTTTTGGGTGTATTTGGAACCATGAATCCGAATTTGCAAAGCTTAATAGAATCTGTTTCCGGGTCGATGGTAGCCATGCTTCCTACCGGCATGTTTCTATTGACCTCTTTAACTTTGGCGGTCGGGGTGATTGTTTTGGCTAAAAAACGTATTTTGGTTCAGCAACTATATTGCATAGAAATGCTTGCTAGAGTCGATTTGCTTTGCCTAGATAAAACCGGGACTCTTACCGATGGGACAATGGAATTGATAGAAACGATTCCTTTTGGAAAAAATAGGCAAAATAGCGAAATTGCTTATGTAGTTTCTTCCATTTTGTTTCATACAAAAGACTCCAACCCTACCGCGAACGCCTTAAAAAAAGCGTTTGGCTTTTCTAGTACTGAACAAGCCCTTGAAATCATTCCCTTTGATTCTTCGTTGAAATATTCGGCCGTTTCTATTCATGAAGAAGGCACTTACATTTTTGGGGCTTATGGCTTTGTGCCAACAAAAGAAAACGAATACATCAAAACCATAATTTCAAATAAAGCAAGGGAAGGCTATAGGTGTTTAGTCGTAGCTAGGAATAAAAAGTATATAGAAGACGGCAAGGTTCCTAATAATTGCGAGATAATAGGCATCTTGGTTTTATCCGATCACATTAAAGACGACGCAAAAGAAAACATTGAATGGTTTAAAAACTCCGGGGTAGAAATAAGGGTCATTTCAGGTGACGATCCAATTACTGTTTCTGAGATCGCAAAAAGAGTAGGTGTGCCAAATGCGGATAAATATATTTCTTTAGAAGGCAAAACTGATGAAGAAACCGCAAAATTGGCAAACATGTATTCAGTTTTTGGAAGAGTAAACCCTGAACAAAAAGCAATTTTGGTCGCTTCTTATAAAAAGAACGGCCATAAAGTAGCCATGACTGGAGATGGGGTAAATGATATTTTAGCCCTAAAAGTGGCGGATTGCTCCATCGCCATGGCAAGTGGCTCGGAAGCAGCAAGAAATGTGTCTCATCTTGTTACGCTAGATTCGGATTTTTCTAAACTTCCAGACGTAGTAGCTCAAGGTAGAAGGGTAATCAACAATTTGCAAAGGACGTGTTCTTTGTTTTTGACTAAAACCGCATTTGCGACTGTTTTTAGTTTTGCCTTTTTGATAGTCATGATTTGCAATAGTTCCATTAAGTATCCGTTTAGTACCTCCAATATGCTTGTTTGGGAATTTGCTACAATTGGGGTCGCTTCCTTTTTCTTGGCTTTGCAACCGTCGAATGAAAAACTTAAGGGTGCGTTTTTACAAAATATCCTAATAAAGGCCATACCGGCTGGATTGTGTGAGATTATTTCTTCCGCCGTCCCTTTTGTTCTTGTTTTACTTGCGCCTTCTATTATTTCCACAACTAGTGATTCCTCTTCTTGTTGGGAAGCGGCAAAAACTTGTTCTGTTCTCATGTTTACTTTGATGTCTTATTTTGTTTTGTTTAGAGTATGCGTCCCTTTTAATAAATATAGGGTCATATTATTTAGCGGCTTATTTGTTGTTGGGGCCATGATTTTTTGTTTTGATTTTTTGCTTTGGAATTTAAACGGTCGTCTTTCTTCTAGCCCATTGCTTGCCTTAAGTTGGAACAACATTGCTTATGGTTTTTGGGTTGTGGCTATTTTTACTTGCGCCTTAATAGGGGCAATTTATATTTTATTGGATTCAAAGTTAGTGAAATTTATAAAAAAGATAGGAGGCATTAAAGATGAGGCTTAGTTTAAAGGTGGCGGAGTCTATTGCTAGAAAACAACCAGTTGTTGCATTGGAATCAACGATTATCTCGCATGGAATGCCTTATCCAAAAAATGTTGAAACGGCTTTGTTAGTTGAAAAAACAATAGAAGAAAACGGAGCTACGCCTGCAACAATAGGAATAATAGATGGAGAAATTGTTGTTGGAATGAGCAAAGAAGAGATTGAACAATTTGGCAAAAGAAAAGATGTCATGAAAGCCTCAAAAAGAGATTTGCCGCTTGTTGTAGCTAAAAAAATGTGGGGGGCTACCACGGTTTCTGCCACAATGCTTATTGCCCATATGGCCGGAATAGAAATATTTGTAACCGGTGGGATTGGCGGGGTTCATCGCGACGCCGAAAATACCTTTGATATTTCTAGGGATTTAAAGGAATTAGGCGAAGTTGATGTTGCTGTTGTTTGTTCTGGCGCGAAAGCCATATTGGATATTCCTAAGACCTTGGAGTATCTAGAAACAGAAGGTGTAACGGTTCTTTCTAATAAAGAAAATAGTTTTGCGAATTTCTATTCATCTACCTCTTCTTATCCAGTAGACTATACTTTTTCTTCTCCTTTAGAAGCGGCCGAAATAATTAAGGCAAAACATGACCTTAATTTAACTGGAGGCTTGTTGATTTCTAACCCTGTGCCAGAAGAATATTCTCTTTCTCACGATTATATTGACTCAATCATCGATAAAGCGGTTTTAGAAGCCAAAGAAAAAAAGATACACGGAAAAGAAGTGACTCCATTTTTGCTTAAAAGAATTGTTGAATTGACTGGCGGGAAATCTTTGGAGTCTAATATTGCTTTGATTTTAAATAACGCCAGATTAGGCGCTAGTATTGCAAAAGAATATTCTAATTTGATTTTAAAATGATTACCGAAGCTAAATTAAAATATGCTCTAAAGCAAATGATGGAAGAAATTCCGTTAGAAGAAATAAATGTCACGGCTTTATGCAAAAAATGTGGATGTCATAGACAAACATTTTATTATCATTACCAAGACATATACGATCTTATCGCGGCTATTTTTTTAAATGAAAACCTAGAAAAAATAGATTCTTGCAAAGACGTCAAAAGCACTTTAAAAGCCTTTTTGCAATACGTTAAGGATAACTTTTCTTTTTTACGTTCAACTTATAATTCGGCTGCAAGGGATTTAACCGACGATTTTATTTTTGGTAAGTTAAATGCCAAACTTTTTTCTGTATGGACAAAGCAAAGCAATCCAGAGCTAAAAAAAGATAGTTATAGAAACGCTTCTAGACGATTTGCCCATATAGTAGCCGATGAATTTGGCTATTGTTTTAAAGATTCAAAATTAACACCTGAAAAATTTTCCAAAAAGATGAATAAGTTTATTGAAAACTGCATGAACATAATCTTGCCTTCTATTCTTGAATTATCTAAAAAAGAAGAAAGCCGATAGTTTTGTCTTTTGACATTTTACCCCGTTTCTATTTTTTAAAACGCTAAAGTCTCCATCAAAATAACGCCAAAGCCTCCAGTAATGTTGGAGGATTTGGCTAAAAGTGTTCCCTATATGGCTAATCCTCGTTTAACTAAGCAAAAGCTATTTTATTGATACAAATCCTGATGCGCTTTTAAACGGAGAAACTCCGCGTTTGATTGACGAATGGCAAATCCAACCAAAACTATGGGATGCCATCCGGTTTGAAGTTGACCACAGGAAAAAGTTTAACCAATTTATATTAACGGGATCTTCTACTCCAATAGAAACAAACGAAATTTTTCACTTTGGAGCCAGAAGATTTTCTTGGCTAAAGATGAGGACGATGAGTTTGCTTGAATCCGGCGAATCTAACGGTAGTGTTAGTTTGGGTTCTTTATTTCTAATAAAACGGATATTTATGGCGAATCTTCTTTAACGTTAAATGATATTGCTTTTTTAGTGTGTAGAGGGGGATGGCCTATGTCTACTTATTTAGACGGGGGGAATTGGCTTTAAACCAAGCCTTTGATTATTATGACGCTGTTATAAATTCTGATATATCAAGGGTGGATAAGACAAAAAATGCAGAAAAAGCAAAGAGAATCATGGCTTCTTATGCTAGAAATCAAGGTACTCAAATCGGAGATGAAACCATTGTTAAAGATATAAGGCCAAACGAAGGGGACACTTTAAATGTTAAAACCGTTCATTCTTATATAGAGACATTGAAAAAGATATTTGTTATTGAAGATTTAAAAGCTTGAAATCCAAATTTGCGTTCTAAAACAGCAATTAGAACTTCCGATACTAGATATTTTAGCGATCCTTCAATTGCGGCGGCATCCTTAGCATTTGGCCCAGGCGATTTGCTTAATGACTTAAAAACATTTGGATTTATTTTTGAAACCATTGCCATAAGAGATTTAAGAGTTTATGCCGAATCATTAAGCGGAGAATTATATCATTATAGAGACAAAAGCAACCTTGAATGCGATGCGGTCGTGCATTTAAGAAATGGAAGCTATGGATTGATAGAAATCAAATTAGGTGGAGATAGCTTGATTGAAGAGGGAGCTAGCAATTTGCTTAAGTTAGATGAAAAGATTGATAAAAGCAAAATGAAATCTCCGTCATTTTTAATGGTTTTAACCGCAACCGGCGTCGTCGCCTATAAAAGAAACGATGGTATACTGGTCGTGCCTATTGGAGCGCTTGGCAACTAAAGTAAGAACCATTTATTGCTCACGTGGCCTAATTAATTATTTTTGCCATTTTCCTTTGAATATTGATAATGACAAACATTTCTAAAAGTTTATAATATTCGCGTGTAGGACGTTTCTAAATTTAAAAGACATTACTTTGCTAAATTAGATTGATAGCAGAACACGTGTGATTGGCTGTTATCCCAATCACTAATTGTAGCAAATAAAGATATTGCTATAGCGGAGGCTATATGAAAAAGAACGATTTTGCCATTTTCCTGGTTTATGTTGCGATGTTTGCCATTGCTTTGCTAGTAGGGATGCTTTGGATTAGGCCTATTGTTTCTGAGTATGGGAACAGTATGGCCCTTAATCCGATTTTGTTGGTATTTATCTCAATTGTTGCTGGTATTTTACTTAATTCTGCCTTGCTTGAATTAGGACATATCCTTGGCGCTAAAACAGGTCGTTACAATATAATTTCTTGGTCAATATTAGGCTTGGGCGTAAAAACTAATCCTAATAAGAAAAAGAAATTTGGATATGTTAAATTCGATGGTTTAACAGGAGAAACTAAAATAAGTCCAAAAGATCCGAACAAATCTAGCTTGGGTGGTTATATATCTTTTCCGATTTTGTTTTATCTAATTGAACTAATTGCTTTTGTGATTGCTTTTTCTTTTGCTGCTAGAGACGCTTCTTTAAGCTGGCTACAAATATTCAGCCTTGTAATTTTAACAGTAGGCGGGATGATTTTTGTTTATGATTATTTCCCTGCAAGGTTAGATTCAATCACCGATGGCTATTTAATGTTTGTTGTTTCTAAGCCAATTAATAAAGTTGCTTATAACAATATGCTTTTAGCAGAAAAAGCCGCTACATTGAATGAGCCAATCCCTACAATGCCTATATATGATGAGATAACGGATTTTACCTATCTATTAAATAATGTAACGGTGTATTCCTATATTGAAAAAGGAGAAATAGATAAGTCTATCAAGCTGCTAGATAAAGCCATCAATACCGAAAAAGGTTTGTCTAAGAGTCTGGTTAGAGAAGCCGCTACTTTAAAATTATCGTTGCTATTGACTTTTAGATTCGAAGAAGGCAAAAAAACTTATGAAGGAATTGACGATGAAGAAAAGAAATATATTTCTTCTTTATCTAGTTCTTCTTCCTTAAGATGCTATTTATTGATTTCTGGCTTGATCGAAGAAAGTGAGACCGAAACCAATTATGCAATAGATAAAGTTGAAAAAGTCTATAAAGGGGTTAGCAAATCTTCGAAACAAATTGAAAAGAGCCTTATCGAAACAAGCGTTGCCTTAATAAAACAAAAACATCCTTCTTGGAATTTATACGAGCTTCCTTGGCAAAACGAAAGCAAAGAAGAAAATAAATAATGAATAAAAGACTGGGCGATATTGCCTTGTCTTTTTTAGTTTTGGTTATTGATGTTTTGCTTATCTAAAAGCTTAAACTTAATTAATTTATTACTGTCTAAGTTTTCTTTGTTCATATTTACTGCGTTTATTTGGTGATTCGAGTAAGTCAGGTAGTAATAGATGCCTTTATTTAAGTTGCAGCAAGAAGAATAAATTGTATATTCAAATTCTCCCTTTTTTACCTCGCAGCAGCCTTTTTGCTGTTCTACTGAATTTAATATATGGAAAAATTGGGAAACGCTTTCTTCTTCATTTTCCCCTTTTAATGTATTTGCTTTTGTAAAAGCAACCTTAATAAACCTAGAAGATGAGGACAAATCTCCCGGTAGGCCCAATACTCCCATGCCTCTGCTATAAGTGTTTAATTTAAGTTTTTTGCTGAATGTATTTTTTGGATCTTGTTTTGATAGACCCATGTAGTTATTTAAATTGAATAGCTGCATGTTAAATGGAGGGTTATTAGTCAAAACGCCTACATGGTTGTTATATATTTTCGTTCCTTCTTTTATACATTCTAAAACAATGCAAGAAGTAGAGTCCGCGATCAAATAATGAAGCTGTGATGGCGGGTAGGCTTTGCTAAAGGCAATATTTGTAATATTTGTTTTTGCCAATAATTTTTTAACTTCCTTTACGCTGGAGCATTGTCCTAAAATCCATGGTATTAATTCAAAACTAGCAATGTTTATTTTTCTTTTATTTAAATTGTAATAACACGCGTTCTTTACAAAATTTAATCCAGCTATTCCTAATCCTTTTTCATTAATGGCATCATAATAAAGCGGATAATTATTTTCAACGTGTGCCATTCCAATAATGGCGTGGTGGCTTTTTAATGGCGACGCGTTTTTAAATGACAAAGCGAAACCCCTTGGCGTGATTACTACTTCTTCCCCATAAGAAAAATCATAATCTAGATTCCTTCCAAAGTAGAAATCACTGCCTTCATATGTTATAGCGGTGCACATGTAACGGCCTCCTTTATTTTTGCTTTGTTACCATTATTTTAGGCTTTTATCCATTTTGCTTCCAATTAAAAGATTTTCTATCAATATTAAATAAATTATCGTTATATTATTAATCTATGCCAAAAATAGATATCAAAGATTTATCGGTGACATATTTAGGGAGAAAAAAGCAAACGTTTCCTGCCTTAATAGATTTAAATTGTTCTTTTCCTAATGGTGAGGTTAGTGCCGTAATGGGCGAGTCTGGCTCAGGGAAGACCACTTTACTGAGGGCATTGTCAAATCAATTGGATTATGACGGGACTATTTTAAGCGATGGAGTTGATATAAGGGGTCTTACTAATAAGGAAAGAAGACTTGCCTATGTCCAGCAAGAATTTGCCTTATATCCCCATATGAGCGTTTTTGATAATTTGGCCTTTCCTTTAAAATTAGAAAGAGATTCTTACGATTTTATTACTTCTAAAGTGAATGAAATGGCTGCTTCCCTTAATATTTCGTATTTGCTTACAAGAAAACCAAAACAACTATCAACCGGTCAGATCCAAAAGGTTTGCTTAGGCCGTGCCTTAATTAAAAACCCAGATTTAATTTTGCTAGATGAGCCTTTGTCTAACGTTGATGCTAGGCAAAAAGAAGATGTTTTAAGAACTATCAAGTCCATGTTAGACCTATACAAAGTGACTGCGATTTATATTACTCATAATTTAAAGGAAGCGATTTATATTGCATCTAATGTTTATAGTTTGGAAAACGGTAAAATTGAATGGGTAAAAAAATCTAGCGATTTAGGCGTTGTAGATGCTAGTTTTGTCTTTGACAAAGAAGGAAGAGAATGAAATTCAAGCCAAGCAAAAAAGAATTTTTAGTTGCGGATTTGCCCGTTAATAGAAAGGCTCAGTTTTTCGACTTTTTTAAAACCAGGCCCATGCTATTTTTAGAAATAGGTTTATTGCTTCTTTTGTTCTTTTCTCCTTTTTTGGTTGCTTTTATTTTTAAATATTATGTTGTCTTGCTTCCTGCTTATAACTCTTTAAGCGAGACGGAATATATTTCTTTTTATTTGACCAATTCATTGGTTTTTGACTTTGTTTATTGTCTTTGCTTTCTTTTTGTTTTTATTGGGTTGTCTGGAATCGGGAGAATCATAAGACAATGGGCGTGGGGGAATGGGATATATTTTTGGCACGATTTTATAAAGGGTGTGAAACAAAACATAAAAGCATATTTGCTGTTTTGGCTATTATTTAGTGTGTTTTATTTTGTATCGGATTTATTGGTTTTAACAATGGGGAATTTCTTCACAAAATACATTTTTGCGGGTATTTCGTTGCTTTTGTTCCCTGTTTTAATAATGGGCATGTGTTTAAGCTTGATTTATTCAGATCGTCCTTTAAAACTTCTTATCAATTCGTTTTCTTATTGTCTAAAAAGGCCTTTTTATACTTTTCTCTTTCTTTTATTCCCTTACGGAGTCCTTTGCTTAAATCTTATTGATCAAATTATGGTTTTATTTTTAGTTGTTGTTATTTTAATTTTAATTATTTTTCCTTTATATATGGTTGCCTGGCATCTATATTGCTTATCTTTATTTGATGATTTTACAAACAAAGAATACTATCCAAACTTATACAAAAAAGGATTAAGGGAAGAGTATATAAAAGAAAATGAAGAAACTATATCAAATAAATGAAAATAAAAAGAAAAAAAGTTTAATAGGCATTTCTATCTTAATTAGTCTAGTATGCCTTCTTTCTATATTGCTAATTTATCTTTTTCATCCTAGAAACAACACATGGGTCTATTATTTCATTTCTTTAATATTTCTAACCGGTTTGATATTTTTTGATTACTATTTTTTGTTTTTTAGACTTGGGAACATAAAATCAAAAGAAAGGTTCCTTAAAAGAATCTCTTCTCCTACTGAAGAGACGGTTTTGACTTTCAAAGAAAAAGGAAGCGTTTATTTTTCCAATAAACTTTCCTTTATCTATTTATGCTTTGAAGATGGTAACAATAACGAAAGAAAATATTCAATATTGGCTGATAGCGAATCTCCTTTTAAAGAGAATATGGCTTATAAGGTGCAATCTTATAAAGAATACATAGTTGCCTATGAGGAAGTAAACAATGAAAAAGAATAAGGNNCTATTGTTATCCTTTTTACGTTATGATTGGTGGAAGATAATTGGCACCTATGGTATTTGCGCCGCCTTTTTAGCCTTGATGTTCAATTATAAAGACAAGCTAAAAGATGAAGAAATTTTAGATATATTCATAACCGGAACCATCAATGATTCTTCTTTTCAGCAAAAATTATTTGAAGATGTCCCCAATGATAAGATTCTTGCCATCCATTCATATCCGTTTTCTATAGATAACCACCAATATAATCAAGTATCCAATGCGAATATATCTTCTGTTGCGGATTTATTCATTTTGCCAGAAAGCGTTTTGAATTCGCATAGAGAGTATTTTACCTATGCTAAGGAGATAACTGATTTAGATAATATTTCCTCTTCCTATTCCTTTCTTGATGATAGCAATTTTAAAAATAGGGGAATAAAGATATTTGATAAAGACAATAACGACTTCAATCAAGGAAAGCTTTTTTCTTCTTGGTTTGACTTTAGTGAAACATCTTATTTGTTTGTTTCTTCCGTCTCTACAAATTCAAATGATAAAAATGCAGATGGAAAAAATTTATTACTTGAATATGCCTATTCATTTTTGCGGCTAGGACTACATAAAAAGTAATTATAAATTTTTTGTAAAAAAATGAGACTTTAATGTAAATGGCAGTTATTTTTCTATTGCTTCAAAAGATATAAAATGAAAACGCTTACAAAAGACACTTTTTTTGTATGTATTGGGAGAGTTTGTTCCATGAAAAAGAAAAACAAAAGTCTAATTTTAATAGGATTTGCTTCTCTTTCACTAGTTTTGGCTTCGTGTGGTGAAGAGCCTAAATCTAGCATTATTGATACTAACGATAGTTCAATCGATACTAGCGAGGATAGCGATGATGAACCGGTTAATCCTACCGATAACCAAATTAAACTTTTATCCCCATCGCCAAGTGAAGAAATCCAAATTACGCCTACTCCATTAATGAATTATATAAATGCTAAAACGGAGCAAGAGCAAATAGCGGCATTAAAGGTTGCCGATACTGAAAGGTCTAACAACTTAACTTGTACGTCTGTAAAGCTTAGTTGGCAAAAAGATGGTAGTGCTTATTATACGATTAGCCTCTCTACAGCCGAGGATTTTGCAAATGCAAAAGAAATAAAGGTTTCTTCTTTATTTTCAGAGCAAGAAATCTACAATTTGATTCCTAATACTACTTATTATTGGAAAGTAAAGGGGACAAGGTCTAATGACACTTCTGAAGTTTCTTCTTTCAAAACATTAGGAACTTCTATTAGGTTTATAAAAGCATCCGGAGCTGCCAATATACGTGATTTAGGTGGTTACCAAACTAAAGAAGGCAACCATATCCAATATGGGAAAATTTACCGCGGTGGCTTGTTAAACAATTTTAATAATCTTGGCGGATTAGATGAAAACGGAATCAAAACGTTTAATGAAGATTTAGGCATTCAAACCGAAATCGATTTACGTATAACGGGAATGGATGACGGCAATCAAAGTAAATGCTTCTTTGATTCGAATAAGAATTATGTGCAAGCTACAATTGGGCAATACAATCGCATTCTAGATCCGGAATCATTTGCTAAATCAAATGGTTTTGATTCTTATAAACTTTTGATTGGGAAAGATGGTAGCGGCATGGCTCCTAATTACGAATTGGCCGCTTCAGTTAGTGGCGTGTCCGTTAAGTCATTAAGAACCATATTCGATGTGCTTTCTAAAGAAGAAAATTATCCAGTTTATTTCCATTGCAACGCTGGAGCGGATAGAACCGGAACCCTTTCTTATTTAATAGAGGGATTATTAGGCGTTAGTTACGAAGACATAGTCAAGGATTTCGAATTGACTAGTTTTAGTAAATTCGGAAATAGATATAGAAGTGCTTTAAGCGAAGATGGGCTTTCATTTGATGATAGCGGTGTCTTTATGGACAAAGCAGGAGAAAATTACGTTGGTTTCTCTAAACTAAATGAAGACATGCTTAATTATTATGGAGAAGAAGGGAAAGACTTATCCTTTGCAATTTATTCATATCTAACTAAATATGTTGGAATTCCTTCCTCTACTATAGAGAAAGTCAAATCCATCTTAACTTCTACCGCGGAAGCGAATTCTTATGCTATTTCCAATAGACAAGAATTTGCTTTAAGCCAAGACAATATCAGCATTGATTTATCTAGTGCCAATATAGATGAGAATTCAATTGCCTCAATTGAAATCGCTAATATCGATTTGGGGACAAATCCAAATGAAATTAGCCTAAGTGCTATAAAAGAAGCTGGCTTGTCTGGAGAAAGAGAAATTGTTGTTAAAGCTAAAAAAGAGGGTCAAGACATTACTATTTATGTACCAATTTTGTTGGTAAGCAAATATATTTCTAGCGTAGAAGAATTCTACGATTTAGATACATATCGCAAAAAAATAGATAATGGCAGCGATAGGGCTAGAGTTATAAATTTTGGCTATTATAAATTAACTAGTGATATAGGTAGCGAATCTAGTCCGCTCCTATCCTATAAGATAGGCGGCTATATTCACGACCAGCTTGATTCAAATGGGAATATAGGGTTTAGAGGAACTATAGACGGTGGCAATAATTCAGTGTATTCGCAAGCCGCTTATGGTGGGTTATTCTCGGTAATTGGCGGTGGTGCCGTTATTAAAAATACAAATTTCGTAATTACTAGTTATGCTAGCGCCTCAGGAGATGCCTCGGTTGTTGGAGCACTTGGTTGCACTATTGCCGGTGCAATTATTGAAAACGTTAATTTCACGGTTACTTCTTCTTGCTACGGAAACAGCGATTCTCAACTTTATGGATCGGGGGTCGGCTTGATTTGCACATCTGCTTGCCGTTCTACCATATTTAAAAACGTCAGCGTTACTTCTCCTGTTAAATTAGTTTCCTTATTTGGCGGGCTTTCTTATGATGGCTTTGCGGGTTGCCAATTTGAATGCTTCAATATTGATTGTCAAGAACTTAGCTATTTAGCCGTCAAGGCTGGCATGGGGACAATAAATCAAAGCAAATGTGTCTTGCCAATTGAATTAAACGGCATTAAAGGTTCTTATCAGACTTATGATAAAGACATTACACCTATTGACTTAAATAGCAAATTTGCTTCCATTAGCCTAGGGAATCTATATGGTTCGATGAATTTAATCGATGTCTATTACAAAGACAATAAAATTGAAGATGCCATATTAGAAAACAATATCCTGTTCTTCAATATAAAAACGAATTTTCAAGACGGAGTATCAAGGAACGGTCAATTAAAAATCAACCTTGAAAAAGATGGTTTGGCTTGTTCGCATTCAATAAATATCCAATTAATTAAATAAAAAAAGGAGAATTAAAATGAAAAATTCTAAGAAAAAGTATCTTACTTTAGCTGCTATGACAGCCGTTATGGGCTGCCTTGCTTCTTGTGGTGGCAGTGATGGTGGCAACAGTAGCAAGATCACAACTGTCAACATCATGCTTTTTAACGGCACTGCCGGCATTGATTTTATGAATAAGTGTACCCAAAGGTTCCAAGAACTTCATAAAAACACTTCTTTTGAAGAAGGGAAGACTGGCATAAACTTCAAAATTAGATCGGCCAAAGGCATTTCTTTCAATACTGAAATGAGAACATCTGGCGATGATATTTTTATGTATGAAGGTGTCCCTGATATTTATTCTTTGTCCGCTCAAAAATTTTTATTGAATCTCGATGATATAGTCGAACCAATGAAGGATAAAATCGAACCAGATTTGTTAAAAAGAATTTCTGGTAACGACGGCAGCTATTATGCTTTGCCGCATTATGAATGGTTCCCTGGCGTTAGTTATGATAAAGACTTGTTTGATGAAAAGAACCTCTATTTTGCCGATCCAAGTGTTTCTATCGATGATAAAGAAGAATACAACGGAAATTATGGCAAAGCCTATTTTATAGCCGACAAAAGTGTGACTAAATCCGTTGGTCCAAACGGAATTAGAGGCGACTATGACGATGGTTTGCCCTCCTCTTTAGAAGAATTTAATATTCTTTGCGATAAGATGATGTCTGATTTTAATATCTCTCCATTACTTTTGTGTGGATCTGGCACCTATTATTCCTGGTATCTTCCGATTGCCATGTGGGCTTCTTTAACCGGCGGAGATGGGATGAGAAACGTTTATTGCAATTGGACAAATCAAGAAGTCGAAGTTGTCACTGGTTACAGTGATGAAAATATATTTAGAAGCGACTCCGGTTTAAAAAAGCCTACAACCGAAAAGATTGTGCTAAACGATGAAAACGGCTATAAGATGTATAACATGGCCAATAGATATTATTCCATGGCATTTTTTGAAATGGCTTTAAAGAATGAATGGATTGATAAAGAACAATTAGCAAACGCTAATGGTACTCCTACTGAGGCCGATAACTGGTTTATCAACGGCCATAACTCGAAGCGTTACGGAATGCTTTGGGATGGTTCTTATTGGTGCCATGAAGCAGCAGCGGAATTTGCAACTTATGATAAAGTTCATGCAAGCGAGAAAACAAGTAATGTTTCTCCTCGTCATATTTCTTTCATGCCTCTTCCAACCCAATTAACTGGGCAAGTAGAAGAAGGAAAGGGTAAAAAACCTACCTTGATGAACGTTGGAAACACGGTTACTTTCGCAAATTCTAGAGTCGCTAGAAATGGCAAAGAAAAAGCCGTAAAAGAATTCTTAAAATTTATGTATTCCAATGATGAATTGGCTGCTTTCTCTGAATTGACCGGCTTAACTGCTCCAATCGACTACACATATGACGCCTCTAAGTTAGGCAATACTTATTATGATGACCTAGCTACTTATAGAAAGGATGCCGACGTCATTCAATGTGCTTCTGATTCTCCTAGATTCAAGAAAAATTACGATTCGTTCTACATGTCTTATGGCATGACTCTAAACCATTTTACTGCCCCAGATGGAACAGCTCTTACCGACGCTTATTTAAATGCAATGCAACACTATAATTGCGATGCTAAGTATATATTCGAACAAACTAATATTACCAAAGCAAATTGGGACAAAATGAAACAATAAAAATTTATCTAATTGCTTAATTTCAAGGAAAAGTATGTATAAAACTATAACTCGCGGTAAAGGAAAGAAATTCAATAAATCAGAATTAAAGCATTTCGCTTTCTATATTTCCTTGCTCTTGATCCCCATAATCCATTTCTTTATGTTCTATATTTATGTCAATATAAACTCTTTTATAATGGCATTTCAAAACTATGAGCTTGATTATGATAGCGGTAGAGTTTTAGTTACATTTGCCGGTTGGGATAATTTCAAGATTGCTTGGGATTCATTCTCAAAATATCCTTACATGCTCAAAAATTCTTTGATATTCATTTGCATCGATTTATTTATTTCTCAACCATTGGCTTTGCTTGCCTCTTATTATATTTATAAAAAGAGGCCAGGCAGTGCTTTCTTTAGAACCGTACTGTACTTGCCTCAAGTTCTTTCTAGCGTTGTCCTTGGGTTGCTATTTAAGTATGGAGTTCAATCTGCTTTGCCAGAAATGCTTTATCAATGGTTTGGGATTGCAAAAATGGACGTTTTGTCAAATGTAAACACTCAAATGTGGGTTATGATTGGCTTTAATATCTTGATGAGTTTCGGCGTTAATGTTCTTCTTTATTCAAATGCAATGGGAAACGTCAATCCATCCTTAATCGAGAGTGCGTCCTTGGATGGAGCTAATACGGCTTCTATTCTTTGGCATGTTGTCTTGCCTAAAATCTACCCAACCATTGTTTCTTTGGTAATTGTCATTGTCTCGCAAGTCTTCGTAAGCCAATTCCAGGTATTTAATATTTATGGTGAAGGTGCCGGGCGTATGGCTAACGTCGGTTATTTCATTTATTTGAACTCTCTTAACTCCGACATCCTTGGGCTAAATCCTAATTATATTAGCTATCCAGCTCTTGCGGCTTTTGGTTTAACTTTAACTGCCATTATCGTTCCTACTACATTTTTGGTCAAATTTGCTTTGAACAGATTTGGCCCAAGGGAGGACTAATTATGCAAAGTGTTGAAACTAGCAATATTAAACGTGGCAAGAAGCCAAAGGCTAGCAAGGCTGACATTGCTTTCTATACTCTCCTTGCCATATTGATTTCAATTTTTACTATCGTTCTTCTTTTCTTGTTGCTTTGGGGCTTAATGACCTCACTTAAAAGCAAGAACGATTTTGAACAAAATGGTCCTATTTCCTTCCCTTTCATAGATTGGGGGAACTGGGATAATCCGTATGCTAGCAATAATGAATTGTTACATTTAAGCAACTATGGTTTGATTTTTAAAAACTTTGTCTTCACTCAATTGAATTCTTCTTGGTATGTTGGCGATGAATTAGTCAGCCATTATGCGGAGAACATAGGCTTCTTCGATATGCTTATAAATACCTTAATTTATGCCGGTGTAGGTGGACTTATATTCTCGGTTGCACCTGCTGTTACGGCTTATTTGACTTCGAAATATAAATATAAGCTTTCTACTGTTATAAATGTTGTCTTCACCCTTATGCTATCAATTCCTATTGTCGGGGCTTTGCCATCTGAACTGACTTGGTTGAGGCAACTT
>DOQE01000123.1:18315-21134 GCA_003512585.1 Bacillota bacterium
ATTTCTTACGTTTCTTCTCTGGGGCCGGCATGTATTATTTTGTTTACTATGCATTCTTTAGTTCGATTAGTGACGCTTATAGAGAAGCGGCGGAGATAGATGGCGCCAATGATTTTGTCGTCATGCTTAAAATCTATTTCCCAATGGCTATAAAAACGATTGGAACTGTTTTCCTTATTCAATTTATCGCTCTTTGGAATGATTGGCAGACAAGCATGCTTTATCTACCTACCCACCCTACTTTAGCTAGGGCAGTTTATGAAATGTCTCTTACTAAATCTGATATGGGCACTGGTTTAGAAAAGTATTTGCTCCAAGCAACACCTTGTAAGATCACGGCTTCGATGATGTTAGCGGTGCCTATTACCGTCATATTTATAATATTTAGAAACAAACTCATGGGTAATGTTTCCATGGGCGGGTTGAAAGAATAAAAGGAGCAATTAATATGAAAAAAACAAAATTATTAGTTACTTTGGCAGCTTTATCAGTTGTTGGTTTTTCTTCAATTGGAATTGAGGCTATTCAAGTTAAGGGCGATGACGTTACTTTATCTGGTTTAAACTTAGAAGATATATATAACCTTGGAGATTATATTTATGTCGGTAAAGATGCTACTTTATCTAGCGGCAATAAAAACGTCAAAGTAGTTTCTTCTTATTTAACTTATCCTAGTGGAATAAATACTTCTTCCTCTTCTTATAAATTAGACTCCTATGGTAAATACAAATTGGTTTTGCTCGGAGAAGAAGGGGTTCAATTTGAAAAGGAATTTTCTGTTTATCAAGATATGTATTCCTTTAATGGGGACAAATCTAGCGTTAGCTATGGGGCTTTAAATAAAAATTTCTCTTCCAGTGGTTATGGATATGGCTTGAAATTGAGCATGAGCGAAGGGGACACGTTTACTTATGCTTCGCCAATTAATCTATTTGAATCGAAATATCAAAAATTAATCGCTTGGAACGTTATTGATTTAGAAGAAAATCCAACAATTCACCAAATAAGCGTTCGTTTTACTGACGCCTATGATCCAAACAACTACTTTACCATTACAAACAATAAAGGGTCTTGGTTTTATGAAAACTATATCTGTGCCTCTTATAATGGCGGACGTACAGCTGGGCTAGTTTCTGATGATGCCGGAAACATTATTGTTGATGGCGTTAATTATAAGATTAATTCTTTAGGCGGAGCTGCTATAACCGGCAATAGCAAAGCTTCTAATAATTACAATAATATTTCTTATTTTTTGGATTCTTCCAATCCTGAAAAACTTAAGATTTATGCTGATAACGATAACTCTAGAGAACATGTTTTAGTAACCGAGTTCAATAATTCCGGAATATATGAATCAACATTTCCTGGATTTAAAAACGGATTAGCTTTTGTTACCCTTTCAGTAAGCGGATTTAATGGCGTTGAGAAAGCCCCGATTGAAATAGCCGAGATTAGCGGAATAAAAGGCGATGACCTTGTTCCAATGGATTATTATAAAGACGAAAATGCTCCATTAATTGATATCTCTTCTAAAGAAAAAGCAAATATTATGGGTGGAGTCGAGCTAAAACTCCCGGAAGCAAAAGCCTTTGACGATACAGGATTAAAAGGAGATGTCAAATGCAGTGTTTATTATGCTTATGATTCTTCCTTAAGGAGAATGATCGGCGTTCGCAATGGTGCTTTTACCCCTGACCAATTAGGTGTTTATACCCTTGTATATGAAGCAAGCGATGTTTACGGGAATGTTACTAAAAAAAGAGTAGACCTAAATGTTTCTACATTTGGCCAATCGGGGATCGATTTTAAACTAACTCCTTTGGAGAACTTAAAAGCAGGTGCAACCATTCAATTTAATAATTATGAAGCAACTTCTTTAAATAATGATTGCGTAGTTGAAGCAGAAGTAATTTTCCCAAGCGGAGAAAAGAAAGTATTTTCTAGCCTTGATTTAGTAAAGTTAGAAACTTCAGGGACCTACAAAGTTAATTATAAATATAAAGATAGTTTTTATTCTGGAGAAGTTTCATATTCTTTTGAAGTAAGCGAGAATAATTCGGCTGCTTTCGAAAACAATAACGTTGCCTTGCCACATTATTTTATGAAAAATTCCACCTATTCTTTAGATATACCCAAGGCATATACATATGGAAAAGATGGTGCAAAGCAAGATGAAATCGATGCATTTGCAAGATTTGATGATGGCGAATATACACCTATTGATTATAGAAATGTATCAGTAACGGGTTCTAGAAACGTTCAATTTAAGTTTGTCCCAAAAACCAATCCCACCTCTTTTATAGAAAGTGAGAAAATCGATATTATCGATACTGGATTTGATGGCAAAAAAGTTGACTTAACGAAATATTTTGTTGGTGATTTTGCCGGCAAGAACGAGCTAGATTCAGAAGGTAAAAATGCTGAATTTGTCCGTTATCAAAGTAAAGTAAATGGCAATGGTTCGCTAGAATTTATTAATAAATTGCTTTTCTCTAGCTTTAACTTTAATTTCAAGACTACTGGTTTTGGAAAGTTAAATATTACATTTACATCCATTTATGACGAAAACGTTCAAATTAAAATCGGTCTGACCGGCGGGACGGCTACAGTAAATGGAAAAACTTTGTCTACGAGTCATAACTGTAACAATACCGGTGCTTCTGTTTTCTATAGTAGTTCCATTTCTACTTTGAATGTTGCCGGTGCTTCTTTTGAGCTAGATAACCCTTTTGAAAACGATTTCTTCTTGCTAAAGATAGAAAGTGAAGGCTTAACTACTTCCTCTTATATTGATATTTCGCGTGTTGGCAATCAACCGT
>DOQE01000123.1:21166-30203 GCA_003512585.1 Bacillota bacterium
ATTCTACTAGGGATAGGGTTGCTCCTATGGCCAGTGCTTCTTTCCCAAATACAATTGGGCATATCGGCGATGTTGTCACTTTAAGTAGACCTAATGTAGCCGATGTATTGACTCCAGTAAGCGATGCTAATATCAAGCTTAACGCGATTAAAAACGTTGCTGGCGATATAACTAACTTAAAAGACAAAAACACTGGAAAAGTTATAACCAATATTACCGATTATTCTTCCGATTACGAGATTGAATTGGATGAATACGGGTCTTATGTCTTCATTTATAGCATTGTTGATGGAGTTGGTAATGCTATTTCTGGAGATTTAAGAAGCATGACGAGCGTCCTTGATTTGGAAGCTCCTCAATTTGTAAGTAGCTTTGATACTTTAACAATTGAGGCCAATGTCGATAGCGATCTTCTTAAGGTTGAAGCAAAAGATAATATGACTCCTTCATCTTCGCTAGAAATCTATCATTTGATTTTCAATGATAAAGGAACTTTGGTTGCTTCGGTTGAAAATGGTAAGAAAGTTACCATTTCTAATAAAGGTAATTATGTTGTCTATGTCACTTGCCAAGATGAAGAAGGCAATGTTGCTTACGGGCAATATACATTAATCGTTAAATAAAGGAGGAGATGAGAATGAAAAAACATAAAAAGATTTTCTTTTCTTTGCTAGCCTCTTCCATCATGCTTTTAAGCGGATGTGGCGAGCAAGAAAAAAGCGATAGCAATTCCAAAGGGTTTGTAGATAATGGCGGCTCTGTTTCGGAAAAGCATCAATTTATTGCCGAACCAACCTCTTCTTATTTAGTCTGGAATTCAAAAACCACTTATAAGGTTATTCTCCCTACTGATGGAGTTGATGACCAGCTTCTTTATGCCCGTAGTGAACTTGTATCCTTATTTAAAGAAGCCACGAATATAGAATTAAGCGTGGTCAATGATACAAATCTTGCTTTTAAAGAAAGCGATACTTATATTTCTTTAGGACAAAATTCTTATTTCCAAAGTGCTTCTTTTGGAGAAGAAGCTTCTTTGGACGGATTTGGTAGAGATGGTTCAAGGATACTAACCAAAGGGAAATCCGTCTTTATCTTTGGCAATACCAATTATGGGACTTTATATGGTGTCTATAATTTCTTAAAGCTAAATTTCAACTTCGAAACTTATTATCATGATTGCTATACTTTAGATAAAAACGTTAAGGATTTACCTTTATACGATTTTAAGGTTATTGATATACCAGATATTGCATATAGGCAACGTAGGGGACTTCTTTATCCTACTGCCAATCAAAATCAAATGTTTGGATATCGTATGAGGACCATGGATGATACGAATAGCCTTTTCCTTCCGATCCATGAAGGTGATACCCCTCAGTCGGCCGCCAATAGAAATCACAATAGTTTTTTCTATTTCCCAAAAGCAGTTTACGCAGAAACTCATCCAAAGTTTTATTCCACAAGAGGCGATCAACTTTGCTTTACTGCTCATGGCAATGAAAAAGAATTGGAAGAAATGGTCACTATAGCCGCCAAGAAAATTGAGCAATCATTAACTTGGTATCCATATGAGCAATATCCAAGTTATACAACTGCTTTCTTAGGAATGAATGACGTTCCCGATCTTTGCGATTGCGAAGCTTGCACCAAAATAAAAAATGAGCACAACGGGGCTATTGTATCTACTGTAATTCTTTTCATGAAAAGAGTGGCTAGATTAGTTAATGAATGGATGGCCAAAGAAGAGAACAAGCCTTATAGACGTGATTTAAGTTATAGCTTCTTTGCCTACCAATCCGCTATAACTCCTCCATTTAAAGAAAATGATGATGGCAGTTTTGAATATAAAGATGACATTATTCCAGATGATGACATCAAGCTTATGCCATTTGTTGCGGCCATGAACTTCGATTATGGCAGATCACTATATTCGGCTAATAATAACGAAGCTAGGGATATCATTAAATCTTGGGGTAATTTCTACCCGGGTACTAGAGCTTGGAGCTATGGTGGCTTCTTTAATGACTATTTCACCTTCTATGATATTTATAATTTCTATGACGATTATCATGAATTCTTAAATAAATACCATTACTCTTTCTCTTTCGAGCAAGTTAAAAACGACCAAAGAGGTGCTGATCCTGGTTTTGGCGGGCTAGCTAATTATGTCTTGTGCAAAAAGAGTTGGAACTCTTCTTTAAGCATGAACGACTTAATTGACGACTTTATTAATACAGTCTATGAAGCGGCTGCCCCCGTTATGAAAGAAATGTTCCAAAAATTAAGAATATGGTTTGCTAAAATTATCGAAAAATACAATATTGCAAACGGTTCTTCTAGCCAGGCCGACATTTCTACAAATGCTAAATATTGGGGCTTTGGATTTGTTCAAGAACTATTTGATTTATGCGATAAGGCTTATGCCTCTTTGGATATTTATAAAAAAGACGAAGCCAAATATAAAAGATTAAAGAACTATATTGATATTGAATGGCTAATTCCTGCCAAAGTCGTAATTGGCTGTTATCAAGATAAATATACAAGTGATGAATGTATTCAAATAAAGAAGAAATTCAAAGATATTTGCTTGGATTTAGGTATAAAAGACATTAAGGAATTCGTTTCTATTAATTCATATTTGGAAAACTTAGGAGTGTAATTATGAAAAAAGTAAAGACTTGTTTATTCACTGCCTTATTATCTTTATCATTTCTAGGCCTAGTTTCTTGTGGCGAGGGAACATCTAATGATTCCTCTATTGTCAATAACGATATTTCTTTAAGCCAAAATAGCGCCGACATGATCTTAGGCGATACTTTAGAGCTTACAGCTTCTTCTTCAACGAAAGAGACAATTGCCTGGACTAGTTCTGACACTAGTGTTGCCATTGTTAACGATGGCACTGTCCTAGCCATTGGCAAAGGTGTAGCTACAATAACGGCTTCCATTGGAGAAAATAAGGCTACTTGTTTAGTTAATGTTGGCTATGGCAATTACTTGCCTTCGTTAAGCTTAGATAATGTTGCTTCTGACTCGATTGCTTTAGGAAAAGGAACTGCCTTTCCTTTAAGGGGTTTAGCCTCTTTTAATGGCAAAAGCTATCCGTGTCAACTTTCCATCTCCGTTGAGGACAAAGAGATAGTTTCTTTATCTGGCAATTCCTTGATAGGAAAAAAGGTTGGGACTACAAAAGTTATCGTCAAGGGATTGTGGAATAATTTTTCAACCCCATTAATGAATAAAACTATTGATGTTGTTGTTTCTAACGATATATCTATTTATCCAGAAGTAACCTTAGCAAATACAAAAGGAGTCATGAACTCCATCGATTTAAGTTTATTATCTTCTTGGCAAGGCGAAAATTATGATTCGACTGCTAATGTCAAATTTATTGTTAAAGAAAATGGCATTTCAAAAAGTGCTTCCATTTCTTCAACTGACCCTGAAATAATTTCGGTTACATCCGATGGATTTGTCCAAGCTAAAAAAGTAGGCGAGGCAAAACTAGTTGGTACTTATGTTGATGAAAACGGGAACGAATATTATACCAAAGCAAAGTTCAAGGTTTACAACACCCCAGAAGATGCAGCCATGTCTTATGTGAATTGGATCAAGAATAACTGCAGTGAAGAAGAAATCAAGTCAGTTCATTCCCCTTCTGACGTTGCTAGACTTATGAAAAAACATGGTTATTACACAGACAACGAAGATACCTATGCAGCCGGATTGGAAGCCAGAGCCAAGAACTATGCAGGGCAGGCGTCCATGTCTGATGAAGAAAAAGAACAACTGGAAGTCAATAGAGAAAAAGCGGCCAAATCCGAATGGATGAAACGAAAGCAGGAACAACAGGAATCTCTTGCAAGAACATTGGATGATATGAAAATTCCGATGTCTACCATGACTCCACAAGAGAAGGAATCTTATATTGATCGAATTGCAGCTAGTAATCCTCTTTTCGCCGATTCCTCTCAGTACAAGTCTCTAATGGCTAATGCCAAAGCACAAGAAAAAGCAGAATCGGCTAGAAGCATTGCTGGGAAAGGTGGGACAGGATATTCGACCAATAAGATGGTAAATAACCTGATTAGCCTCATAGGTACAGGAATAGTCAGTAGAGAAGACTTGGATAATAAGCTGGAATTGGCAGCCAATAACGGGTACGCATTGACAGATGCGCAGAAAGATTCAGTTGAATCGGCGTGGAATCGCTATGAACATGGGGATAAAGAATTTTCCGTAGAATTACCATCCGCCAAAGAGCTGGCTGACTATACCGGAGTAGATAGTTCTCAATTCGACGCCAGTACAATGGGACTGATAAGACAGAGGATCTATCAGTATAGCAATAACCAATACGAAATGATTCCTAATCCCAACGGCTATCCAGCAAGCCAAGATGTTATCAAGCGCATCGCGCAGGAAGTGGTACAAACAAAAAATATTTACCACGAAGATCATTGGCTCAGTGCCGATGAAGACTATAACGTTTCTATGGCCGGGTTGGCAAGAGCAGGCATTGTAGATTATGAACCTTACGGAAATGGAATGTTCCAGGTAATCGGTAGAAATGGCGAATCTTTCTATTGCAGCGCCGCCCAGCTGCAGGATATGAACGATGGGACCAAAACCATGATGGACGTCATGGAAGAAAACGGAGGAGAAGAATAATGCCAATGAACGATGACGACTTCATGGCCGTCTTTACCGGACAAGCCAAAGTCTCTAAGCAGCAATACCCAGTAATCCCTACCATGGGGACGGATGAACCATACGAAGAACGTCAGAGAAAACAGCAAGCCGCTCAAAGCGGGATTGACTGGACATTCCTAGACGATGAATCTATGGGGACAATAGATAAGCTGAAAAAGTTCTGGCGAGTGCAGACCAATACACAGACCCCAGATGAAAGACTAGCTAGTGCAGAAAAGGTAGGCAATGCTTTAGGACTAGTCCCGCAGACATTGGCGGAAAACGACGATCTATACAAGAATGCCTTATTAACCTATGAACAGCAGCAAAACAATGCCTTTCTGCAGGGGAAGCCATTCACACCACAAACAGTGGCACAGATGTATCCAGAATTAGATACCGAAGATACCGTAGCCACTACTATGGCATTAAGAGACTATAACAACATCCTGAAAACACGCAGAGCCATTTCGGAAGGAACGGCTGCTTATACTATGGATGCCGACCCTTCTCTTTGGGGTACCTATAAATCTACTATGAAAGATATAAACAGCCTTCCTGGTTATATCTTTGGGAAAATCTCTGACCTTGTCACTAAAGCTTATAACGCTGGACAGGCTATGGATGCACAGAGCGAGCTCATGTACAAAGCCTCTATCGGCGAAATTTCCGATGAAGATGTAGAGAAGGCACTTCCTGGACTTATGACTATGCAGAAAGAATTTAAGTCTGAAATGGGAGACACCTACGTGGCTAGGATCGTAGGAGAAGCCATTTCTCAGTTGTCCATGCAGAAAAACATGATGATGAGAGGGGCAGAAAAAATTTTGGCTCCTATCGCCCCGTTAGCACAGCCCGCACTCCAGGCCACAAAAACTAACATCCCACAAATTGCCACATTAGGAAGCACTGCAACTGCAAGCGCATTAGGACTGACAGGAACCGCAGCCGCTGCTACTGTTGCCAGTGGTGCTGCTATTGCCGGCTTACTCACGTTAGGCACTGCCTCTGTTTTTGTAGGCACGTACAGAGCAGAAGCAGGTCAGGCTTACTGGGAATGGAGAACCAAGAAAGGTAAAAACGGAAATCATGTCTATACTCGCGAGCAGGCTATTGGACACGCTAAGAGAGTAGGTATGATGAATGCTGCTATTGAAACGGGTGCCTGGGAACTGGCATTCAAAGGCATTGCCAAAGTATGGGGAAGTGAAGCTGCTTCTGCTGTTATCAAAGACACCGATGCCATGAAAAAATTGATTGGCGCAGGAAGAGGAGCTATCAGAAAACAAGCTTTGATTCATGGTGGCAAGCAGTTTGCCAAAGTAGCTATTCCGGAAACCGTAGAAGAAGGTTTGCAATCTATGACGTCAGATTTAGATACCAACATCTATGGCGAAGGCGGAATTTCTGCAAAAGAAATGTTCAACAATGCCCTGGACGCCATGGTTGAAGCTGTACCGTCCGTCATTGGTATGTCTATTGGCGGTTCCGCTTTAGGCGGCATTGGTGCTTATAAGGCAATGAAGAAAATATCCGGACTATCTGAAATGAAAGAGACCGTCACAGAATTTAAAAGGCAAAATGAAAATGCCATGTTGCAGAAAGTTATGGAACTTCGTGAAGACTCTTCTCTTTACCATAAAGCACCAGAAACCTATAGAAAAACCATTCAAAGACAGATGGATCAGGCTGATATGGGGACGGTTTACATCGATGCACAAGCTGCAGCCGAAAACGAATCCACTCATGAAGCACTGAACGAAATGGTGGAAAAGGGAATTGTTTCCGCTAAAGAACTCGACGAATCCATTAAAACAGGCAAGCCACTGGCCGTAGAATCCGGGAAATATATGCAGCTCGCTTCAGAAGAAACGCCAGAAGTTTTGTCTGATTATTCCACCATGGACAAGGGAGAACGTACTCTACACGCTATCAAAGAAGAACGCCAGCGCTATAAGGACATGATTGATATTGTCACTTCTACCAAAGAGAAGAGAGAAGCGGCCGCCAGCGAAAAAATTCTGAACGATCATTTTTCCGAAGACACTGAAAAAGGGAGAGAAGACCGGGCCACAGCCCAAGAACTCCTTTCCGGCGGATTGGACCATTTACAGGAAAACTACAAAAGTCTGCTAGAAGAAGCAAAAAAAGCCTGGGGCGATCTTTCCGGTGTAAAAGAACTCCAGGACTACATGGAACGAAGAAAGACACAGGACGCCAAAACATCTGGCGAAAAGGGCGTAGATTTTATCGACGTGGGTGAAGGTGCCGACCGTGTACATATCCGAGAATCGAAGAATCCGGACTGGTATCAGGACTTCTACAGTGACCATGACAGAGCACCTACCCAGCGAGAACTGTATGATGTAGCGCATCAGAAAATCATCAAAGAAGTTTTTCATGATAATAGCGAAGACTCTCACATGGGAACCCAGCAACTGGAAGCCGCCAAGGCAAAAGTCGAATCTTTGGAACGTGTCGGAGAAGTCATCAAGACACTGGATAAGAAAGATCTTGTTGCTCAGACCTTACTCGATCCTGATACCTACGAACAGGCATACAAGCCGCTATTGGAACAAATCACCAAAGCAGGAAACAAAGAAGTTACACAGGCTGCTAGAGACTCCGCTTTGATTCTGGCAAAGCTGGCAGAGAATTTCCATAAGAACTACGGCGTGCCGTTGAAACTGGCAACCATCAAAGCCGGAGAAATCACCGGCCTTGCACCGGAAGCACTGGGGCAGATGGCGGGTGAGAATGCCAGAACGGCGCCGTTAGAAAAATTGCGCGAAGCAGAACAAATGGAACAGGATGGAGCCGTACCGGAAGAAATATGGAATAAGACGGGATGGCTTAGGGGACCGGAAGGTATTTGGCGCTTTGAAATCCCTGACGATTTAGAAGGCATTCACCTGGATAGACTGTCTGAAGAAGAACGTTACATCGATGAAATCTATACCAATGAAGACCTCTATGAAGCATATCCCGACCTAAGAGATACCAAAATTCGCATAGCCGATTTCCTGACCTATGAAGATGGAGAACTCGCAGGGGCCAATGGAGCCACCCAGGGAGACCACATCATCCTAGACAAGGACTACGTAAAATCCGATCCGGAAGAAGCGAAGAAAACCATTATCCACGAATTGCAGCATGTAATCCAAAATAAATTCGAGCAAGGCTTTTCCAAAGGCGGCAGCCCGGAAACGGCCAAGGCTGATATGGAAAGTACACTGCATACATTAGAGCTCGCCCTTAAATCGGAAATTGACACCAAAGAAGCACAGGAGTTTTTAGACAAATACCATGAAGCCGAGAACTGTCGTGATTTTGAAAAGTTTTTTAAGATTAATGCAGAGCTTAGTGCAATGGAAAAGAAAATACCCTTTGAAAAAGTCAGAGCTATCAAAGGGTATTTAGCGGAAATCAAATTATTAAAGCGGGCGTCCAGTGTAAACGACTATACCGCCTATAGAATGTTAGGCGGTGAAACAGAAGCTTTTATGATTGAAGGCCGGGCTGAGGAATATACCAAAGCCAAAAAGGAATTTATCCAGCAGATGAATAGAAGTATCAAAGCTAAAAATACTTTTGATACTTACTTGAGCCGTCATCCATTAGACAAAATGGCCTATAGGAGAAACGAACTGGATAAAATGTCAGATGAAGCCAAAACGTTGTATCAGGATTGGCAGGATATCAAAGCAAACGCTGATGGTAAAAATCCATATGTTACTGGAAAATGGAGCATGCCAGATTACTATTTCTCCGAATTTGGACCGGCGNNGCAGAGCCGAATTGCCTTTTTCACAGCAGAACATTGAAGATGAATTATCCAAAATTAAAGAAAAACTTCAAAATACAGACCGATGGATGAAGGCACCTGATGGAAGCCATACTAAACTAACTGAACGTCAGTGGTTAATTTCTCATAGCGATTCTTTCAAAAGGTGGTTTAGAGGCTGGGATACAGTAAAGAGATACAACGACTTGTTTAATACTAAACCCGAAAGTATAACTCAAGAAAGTTTTCATAGCGTCATAAATTGGGTTAACGGCAGCGCTAAGTCAGAAATTCAGCCAACTACAGAATCAGTACGAAAAAATATCAAAACTATTTTTCACGCATTATTCTCACCTACGGTTATGGCGAACGGATACAAAAATCCAGGGAAAGTAGTTAATAAATATGGTGAAAATATAGTAATGCCAATAACTGCGGCAAAAGAAATTAGACGCCATTCAGCAGATCTTCGAAACCTATATATGCTTACACATTTGAATGCTGTTGTTTCAAAAGCAACTTTCCTTTACGAAGAAGCCCGGGACGTAGGAAGAATTAAAA
>DOQE01000114.1:0-1759 GCA_003512585.1 Bacillota bacterium
TAGAAGAATCATCTTTTTCTTTTTCCAAAGCCACTTTTTCGATTTCTAGCTGGCGAATCTTTCTATTCACTTCATCTAGTTCGGTTGGCATTGATTCAATTTCTACTTTAATGGAAGCACAGGCTTCATCAAGCAAATCAATAGCCTTATCAGGCAAGAATCTATTAGTTATGTACCTATTTGACAAAGTAGCAGCCGCAACTAATGCTCCATCGGTAATCCTAACGCCATGGAAAGATTCAAACCTCTCCTTTAAGCCACGTAAAATCGATATGGTGTCAGCTACAGTTGGTTCGCCCACCATAACAGGTTGGAATCGACGCTCAAGTGCCCTATCTTTTTCAATATATTCCCTATATTCATTTAAGGTAGTCGCACCAATACAATCAATTTCCCCTCTTGCAAGCATTGGTTTAAGCATGTTCGAAGCATCCAAAGCACCATCGCTTTTACCAGCCCCAACAATAAGATGAATTTCATCAATGAAAAGAATTATCTTGCCATTTGATTCTTTTATCTTGTTCAAAACGGCTTTTAATCTTTCTTCGAATTCACCTCTATATTTAGCACCGGCAACAAGAGAACCCATATCTAGTTCATAGACTTCTTTCCCTTGCAAAGAAGCTGGCACGTCGTTTTTAACAATACGTTCGGCTAATCCTTCAACAATGGCGGTTTTACCTACACCAGGCTCACCCAATAAGATAACATTGTTTTTCGTTTTTCTAGACAAAACTTGAACTACTTTTCTTATTTCATCATCCCTGCCAATAACAGGATCTAATTTGCCATCCCTAACAGCATCATTGACATTCCTGCCAAATCTTTCAAGGACATTTGGATCAGAAGCATAATCTATTGGACCTTGTTCTTGCATATTCATAATCGTTCTCCTTTCAAGTCTTGCACAAAGACTAACTATAATATAATCATTTTTTTAGCACTCGCAAGGTTTGAGTGCTAATATTTTCAAAAAGAAAAACCACCACTAGAACTTAAAATGCCTAATGATGGTAATTTTTTCAAAAATGTAAGAATTACATCAAACTCTTATAAAGGGCAATGACGTCTTCTTTAGTAATTGGGGCTGGGTTGCCTGGCATGCAAGCATCAGCCATGGCAGAGTCGGCAAGGAATGATAAGTCTTCTTCCTTGACAATGCCTTTTAAGTTAGCTGGAATGCCAACGGCGATAGAAAGCTTTTGAACCGCATCAATTGCAGCTTCCCTATATTCTTCTTGGCTCATTGAATCAACGCCTTTAACACCCATAGCTCTAGCTATTTCGCGATACTTTTCGCCAGAATAAGGAGCGTTAAATCTCATACCAGTTGGCAATAAGATAGAGCAAGCAACTCCGTGTGGGGTATCATAGAATGCACTTAATGGGTGAGCCATGGAATGGACCATACCTAAACCAACATTAGAAAATCCCATACCGGCAACATATTGCCCAAGAGCCATCTCTTCTCTGCCCTTCTTTTCATTTCTAACGGCAGATTCAATGTTATGGGAAATAATACGGATAGCTTCGATATGGAACATATCGGAAAGTTCCCAAGCGCCTTTAGTGATATAGCCTTCGATAGCATGAGTTAAAGCATCCATGCCGGTAGCGGCAGTTAGCTTAGCTGGCATAGTTTCCATCATCAAAGGATCAACAACGGCAATAATGGGAAGATCATGAGGGTCAACACAAACAAATTTACGATGCTTTTCTTCATCGGTAATAACATAATTGATGGTAACTTCAGCAGCAG
>DOQE01000114.1:1842-2397 GCA_003512585.1 Bacillota bacterium
GACCTTACATCAGCATATTCGGGATTGGCAATAATAATACCAATTCCTTTAGCGGTATCCATTGAGGAGCCACCGCCAACGGCAATGATGTAATCAGCACCAGCCTTTTTGAAAGCTTCGACACCATCTTGAACATTCTTAATGGTTGGATTTGGCTTTACTTGGTCAAAGACTTCATATGCAAGGTTTGCATTGTCTAAAACTTTTAAAACGTGGTCAACAACATGAAACTTCACTAGTGATTCATCAGTGACAACCAAAGCCTTTTTAAAATGATGAGATTTAGCTTCAGTGGCAATATTTTCGATAGCGTTATAGCCATGATAGCTAACAGGGTTTAAGCAGAAGCGATAAGACATTTTTTATTTCCTCCAAATGCTTCAAAATAATTATAATCAAGTTTTTTAGAATTGGCATTTATATTAAATAGGTAAATTGGTAAATCAATCAATGGATTTCAATGAACCATTCATATCAATCAGCTTAATCTTTGGAAATAAAAGCAAATTGACGATTGTAACGGAAACAAAAACAAGAAGGATGGAAGCAAGGTTC
>DOQE01000114.1:2418-7752 GCA_003512585.1 Bacillota bacterium
GAATACCACTGGATATCGCCTATAGTTCCAAAGCCTAAGAAAGAGAATAACCAGCCCAATACTAAAACAGAAAAAGGCAAAGACAAAACAGCACCAAGCATACAAACAAATATCAATTCCCTAAAGTAATAAAAAGAACACTCATAATCCCTATACCCCAAGACTTTTAAAGTAGCCAATTCCCTTTTTCTATCTTCTATATTCATATTTGCAAGAGAATAAACAACAGTAATGGCTATAGCAATGGCAAATAAGACTATTACGGCAGAAATTAATCCCATAGAAGAAGCAACATTTGCAAAGAGTTCATCGTTTTTCATTGCAATACTAGCATCATTTAATCCGAAGCCCAAAAGCAATAAACCCGTAGAAAGGAAAATTGAAAGCATTGTCAAAACTAGGTTTTTCTTTTGTCTAAATATGTTTCTAAAACTAGATTTCCAAGAGAACGATATCTTGTTCCATAGCCAATTTATTTTCTCTAATAAAATCTTTTTTCCTGGCTTTGGCGAAATCTCTTTTAATAAATTGCTTGGTTCTTCTTTTAAATATAAAGTGGAAATATATATAGTAATCAAAATGGAAAGCAAGGTAATTCCAAAGCCAATTGCCATCCCAAGCGCGTTAATTAAAGTTGCTTTAAAAGCACCAAAATTAAAAATGCTTTTATAGGCATCTTCTACTACAAACGGCAATATGGGCGTTCCAATCAAATAGCCTGCCAAGCAGCCTAAGCCAACGGAAAGAAAAGAAAATAAAGTAAATTTAAAAATAATTTTTCTCCTACTTATGCCCAAAGAAAAATAACAGCCAATTTCCTTTCGTTCATCTTTCATTAATCTAGAAACCGTAATTAAATTAATCAAAGCACAAATTCCAACAAACAAAAAAGGGAATACGTAAGAAATTTTTCTAACTTTATCATTATAGGTTTCAAATAGCTTATAACCGGCATTTTCTTCCATCGTCAAAACCGTAACATTTTCTTCACCAAACTCAGAAAGAAGCTTATTTTTAAATTCGGCAACATCATTTTTATAGGCTTTAGAAAAATAATCGTGGTCGATGTTTAGCCTAATGTAGATATCGCTTGTAATGAATTTAGTTGGAATCTTATCCAAATCAAAATAAAGAATAGCTGAAACGTATTCTTCCTTTTCTCCTTCTATAAAGGCCCTTTCCTTAGCTACGGAAGTGTATAAATCACTTTTTACAATCCCTGTTACTTCTATTCCTTTTTCAAAGACAGGGAAATCATCAATTTTTATAAAATCACCTATATTTATTATTTTTCTATTCAAAGAATTCTCTAGCGAATAACATTCGCCCATATAAAAAAGCGAGTCCGAGCCACTAATCAAAGTAGGCAAACCAAGTTTTGAAGATTTATTGCTAAAAGAGAGGAAATATAGTCTATAGTATTCATCGTTTTGTTTTGTATCATAAGAAAAAAATGGATTGATTTCTTTTACTTGCTGATAGTTTTTTATTCTTTCAATTTGAGAAGAAGAAAAGCCTTCGCTACTCTTGCTTTTTAACGTCACGTCTACTGTATTTGTTGAAAAATTATTTTGATAGCCATTACCAAAAAAAGAAGGCAAAGAAGCTAAGCCAGAAGAAATTCCAACAGNNTAAAAAGCAAATGATAAAATTTGCTAAAAATCTGCCTTTGTTGGAGAAGAAAGTTCTAATAATGGTTTTAGCAAAGCTAGACATTACCACTCAATCTCCTTAATGTCTTTTGGATTCTCGTTATGCTCATCCAAAACTATTTGACCATTTTTGACTCTAATCAAATGATCACCCATTTCCTTTAAGGCGCTATTATGAGTAACAATGACTACCGTTTTCCCTTTTTTTCTAGCGCAGTCACTAAGCAATTTTAAAATTTCTTTGCCAGTTTCATAATCCAAGGCTCCAGTCGGTTCATCGCAAAGAATGATTTCTGGATTTTTTGCAATGGCTCTAGCAACCGATACCCTTTGTTGCTCTCCTCCGGATAATTGAGAAGGAAAATTATTTTTTCGTTTCTCTAGGCCAACCGATTTCAATGTATCGTCTACAGACAAAGCATCTTTTTTTAGCTCAGTGGCAAGCTCGACATTTTCTTTAGCGGTTAAATTTGGCATTAAGTTATAAAATTGAAAAACAAAGCCTATTAAGGAGCGCCTATACTCAGTCAATTGCTTCTTGTTAAAATCAGCTAAATTCATTCCATTGATTATCAAGGAGCCATAGCTAGGACTATCCATACCACCGATTAAATTAAGTAAAGTGGATTTTCCGGCTCCACTAGGGCCCAAAATAATTGTCAATTCACCTTTCGAAATAGAAAAATTTAAGCCTTTGAGTGCCTCGACTTTGTTCTCTCCTTGACCAAAAACTTTGCCAAGGTTTTTAGCTTCCATAATAACGCTCATAAAAATCCCTCCTTCATTATAAGAAAGAATAAAAATAAGAATAAGTAGGAAATCAAAATAATTTAGACTAAATACCGTTATTATTATCTATAATGGAAGCAAGTTGCAGACCATCAAAAATAGCGTCGCCTATTGTTTTGCTGCCATATAGTAAATCACCGCAAAGATAAGTTTTTTCATCTATTTTTCTTTCCAGATCAAGTGGCAAGAAATCAAATTGGCAAGGCTTTTGACCGATGCAAACTATTAAATTATCACAAACAATATCATCGCCTTTTATCGAAGTATTAACAAAACTAGCCCTACCGTTTATTTTTTCACCTAATTGAGTTTTCAATGTATGTATAAGTAAACGTTCATTGGAAATTTCTATATCATTAATAACGGAAGTGAAGGCAAAACCTATGCCTTTACTTAAGGCATGCTCAATTTCCTTTTTATTAGCAGGAAGAGAGGAAAAATCCCTTCTATATAGCAAGTTAACTTTATAACCATTGTTCAATAAAAGATTAGCGCAATCAAAAGCCACATTCCCTCCGCCATAAACACAAAATACTTTGTTTTTAGGAAAGCTTAGTTGTTCTTTTTGACAATTCTTTTTTAAAAACGATAACCCATATTCAATTAAATTTGATTCAAAGGGAATCTTTCTTGATGAATTAGTCCCTAAGCATAAACATATAAAATCATTCTTCTTTTTAAGAGCTAGATAATCATCGTTCTCGATTCTTTTAGAAAAAACGAATTTAACACCCACTGCTTTTAATTTGTTGAAAACAGAATTCAAAATCTTTTCGTCAAAACGAAATCTAGGAATATAAGATAAAATCGCACCGCCTATAAAATCATTTTCATCAAAAATAGTGACCCCGTATCCTAATTTAGCAAGGTGAAAACCTAATGAACACCCGGCTGGACCAGCGCCAATTATAGATACATTTTTCCCATTATAAGGCTTTGTTTTTAAATTAAGTGGATAAGTTGATAGAAGTGACTCTATCCCTTTAGTATCAATCGGGCTACCGAGTTTATTTTTGATGCAATGGCCATAAGCCCCTGATTCGCAATCGCATAAAGATAAAGTCAATTCGGGAAAGGGATTACAAGAATAAAGCAATTCCGATGCCTCTATAAATTTATCTTGTTTTATTAAAGACAATATAGTTCTATGGGGCAAATGGCCGTGGCAAAACTGCTCGCAACGCGGCGAAGCACAACCAAGGCAATTTAAAGCACCACTTTTTAATTTAGACTCGATTTCGTTCATATTTATTCAACTATTTTTAAGTAAGGAAAAAGAGGCAATTCAACCTTGCCATATTCTTTAACCAAGGCATTTCTTTTTCCATTACTTTTCACAACATGATATTTACTTTCGACAATTAAGCCAATTTTAGCTTGATTATTAGGCAAAAGAACTTTTAAAGGAATTTCCATAACAAGATTCTTTTTAATTTCTCTTTCGTGATTCGAAATAATTAGGGGCGTGGATCTACCATTATTTAAAAAATCTAAAATTGTAAAAGCAAACATAGCCTCATTATCCTTGATATCTTTTACATAAAAAGACACCTTTAAAGATAAGGTTTTTTTATCGTTAGATAATTTTCCAATAGAATTAGTATAGAAGCCAACTTCCATACCAAATAATTCTTTTTTACAAATCAAGGTAGAAAAAGAATCATCATTTTTAAACCTCAAATAAAAAGAGGAGAGGTTAGGTTCATCCAAAGCCTTTATCATTAACCTAATAAAATCATTAAATAAACAGACGCCTGTATTAAAAGAATAATAATCCTTATCTTTAAAATAAGCGTTCATACGTCCATATAGTTCAGGGGATTGGCCTATATAAAAGCAAAGGTAATACAAAGAATTTTCCAAATTTGAAGAACTTAACTTCGGCGATAAAACCGAAGCGGAAATGGAAGAAGCAAAAAATTGAAAATACCTTTCCAAAGCCAATTTAAATGAAGGGGGTTCTTCTTTCTTTAAAGAATTAATAACATCATTATAAAAACTAAGGCCAGTCTCGCCATTAAGCAAAGTGCATATTGATAAAGAAGAATTTTGGCTTTTCGTTACCATATTTTATTTATTAGTCCTGAACTCATTCAAAATAGATGAGGCGTTATCATAGACACGCCCCATATCAAAATCTTCATCATAGCAACCCATAATGGACAAGCATAAATCAACTTCGGATTGATTTTTTTCTTCATAACCCTTTTTTGTATACTTTATGACCTCTTTAAGAAGAGATTGATCAACTTTTTCGTTAAAAGAATAAGAATTTATAGTAGAAAGCAAATAAGAAACAAAATATTCAACAGGACAATCTTCTGGCTTATTGATAATGGTCTTTTCATCAAGATAGAACTTACCTTGGCAAATAGTCCTAGCAATTTCATTGCTTATAGATACAAAGGATTTTACATCATCTACCTCTTGTAAAAAAGAAGTTGCGGCGATAAAAATGGTCACCGGCATGGATTCTGGTAAGGCAAATTCGATTTCCTTATCCTCGGTAAGAGCTAGCATCGTCCCAAATAGTTCAGCAAATTGATATGTTTCTTCTAATTTATTGCCCATAATCTTTTCCTTGCTTTTAGATTACTCTTAATAAGAGAAAAAAAGAAGAATTTATAAATATAAAGAGTTAAAATAAAGACATGAAAAACAATAAATTGGTTTTGTCTTTATTATCGCTACTGCTTTTATCATGCGGAGTAGATACTTCCGCCCATCTAGAAAGCTCTAATCAAGAAGAGAGCTCAACAAGTGAAAATTTTTCTAACTCAAGTTTAGAAAAAGATTCTTCAAGTTCGAATCAAGAAGAACAAAGCAGCGAAACTAACATATCAAGCTCAAGCGAAGAAGAAATAACTTCAAGTGAAGAAGAAACAATTGATGA
>DOQE01000114.1:7795-7926 GCA_003512585.1 Bacillota bacterium
AAATGCTTGCTTGCAATTTATAGGCGAGCCTAATAAAGTAGGCTTAGAAATAGGAAATCAAAATTATGAAATAGAAGGACTAATCATTTCTATTTTTGACTTTGGGAAATCAACAAAAGATTATAACGGAA
>DOQE01000114.1:7953-12532 GCA_003512585.1 Bacillota bacterium
CCCATATAAAGCCATTATTACCGATGGGCAAGACTATCTAACAATCGCGTTAGACAAAAATAATTATTTAAAAGTAAAAGATTATGTAGGCAAAGAAGACACTATCTATAGAGTAATAGGAAAAACAAGCAGGCTTAATGGCAAAGCGGAATTGGTTGTAACTAGTTTTGAATTCTTGGAAAGTTCAACGCAAAGAGTTTCCAAGGATCAATTGTTTAGCCTGGCAAATGATGCAAAATCAATTGTAAACATAAATGAAAGATTAAAGAAATCGCCATTAAACGAAGCAGGAAATTACGATGGGCAGCTATCAATATTAACCCTAAAATATGTTACAAAAATCGAAAACGAGGTCTTGCTTTTTACAGATGGGCAAAAATATATAACCATGCATGGATCTAACCAATTGTATAACCTATTTAAAAACTCAACCTCTTCATATGAAATTTTATTTCAAGAAAACATGTACCATTATGGGCAAAGCCTAGAATATATCGCTTCTAGAACTAGCGAACTAAAAATAACCCCGCCCATTGCAAATAAAGCAATCACAAGTGAATACCTATATACATGCAACTATGTCAACGGCAAGTCTACTCATTTTGAAAAATATGAAGAAGTCAAATCAAATATTTATAATTTCAAAGGATACGTGGATTATTATTTGAAAAATGGATTAGCCTTTTTTACTTTAGTAGATAAATTGCCAACTAATTCTAGCCATACCATTACAGCATCATCGAGCTTAAAATCATTGTTTGTTAATAATGAATCTGAGTCAAAACTCGATACCGCATCCATGCAATATTCAAAACTATATGAAGCTTATGCAGAGGATAAAGAAATAGAACTAACTGTCTACCCATATAATTGGAACAGCCAAAAATATTTCCAAGTTCAAATTTTGTTTTAGTCTTTTTTAAGAATTCAAATAGCTACCCCGTGTATTGATAAATAGAAGTCTATATAAAAAACGAAAGCCATTAAAAAAAGGGTTTCTTATCTTATATTATAAGCAAATAAACCTAAACAATTTTTCATTTAAAAAAACATCGAATAAAGCCTTTAAAAAAATTTTAAAAAAATATTAACAAAAATAATTCGTATGACATAATCAAAAAATCCATAAGCTAAGTGGTCAGACGAAATGGAAGAAAAGTTAGGAAAAATTGTCTTAAACAAAAGGAAGGAACTAGGTCTAACCCAAGAAGAACTAGGCAAAAAGATTGGCTATTCTGCCCAAGCAATATCAAAATTTGAAGATGGATCAGCTTCTTTAAGCGTAATGGTTCTTCCTAACTTGACTCAAGCCTTAAATTTGAAGGTTAATGATATAGTAGGGATAAGCGAAGAAAAGGAAGAAGAAAAAGAAATTTTGTCAATTCCCTTGTTAGCAAAACAAATCAAGCAATTCCGGAAAAAACTCAAATTAAGTCAAACTGAGTTTGGAGAAAAACTTTCTTTGTCGCAAAGAACCATAAGAAATTACGAAGAGGGGTATTCAATTCCGCCAATATCTTTCCTTTTAAAAATATATAAAGTATTTTCATTCCCGCCATCTAAATTAATCTATCAAAACAAAGAATTAAAAGAAGCTAAGAAGAAAAGGAAGAAACATTAATTAAGTTCATCTTCTTTTCATATATAATCATTAGTATGATAAAAACACCTGAACCATTAAAAAGAGGCGACTGCATTGATTTAATAGCGCCTAGCTTTGGTTGCTCTAGCGAACCATATTTTTCTAGATTAGAAAAAGCAATAACGAACTTTACAAAATGGGGATATAAAATCAAAGTAAATAGGAACGTATATTTAAGTGATGGCCTTTTAGCAAGCGCTAGCCCAGAAGAAAGAGCAAAAGAGTTTATGGATTCTTATTTAAACAAAGAATCGAAATTGACTCTTTCAGTCGGTGGAGGCGAAGTCATGATGGATATGTTGCCCCACATCGATTTTAAAAAAATAAAAGAAGCTAACCCAAAATGGTTCATGGGTTTTAGCGATAACACCAATCTATCATTTTTATTGCCAACTTTATCTAATGTCAAAGCTATTTATGGTCCTAATGCACCTTCTTTTATATCAAAAAAATTAGATAAATCAGAAAAAGATGCTTTACGTCTATTAGAAAACGACTTTTCCAAATACCACACCTATCCAAAATGGGGTTATCCGCCAAAAGAAGCGAAAAATCCATTAGCTAGAACTAAATTAAATAGAGAAGAAAAGATTATTAATTTGGGATTAAGCGAAGCAAAAGGCATATTACTTGGTGGCTGCTTAGATGTTATAACCTCATTAATAGGAACTAGATTTGATAATTTAGTCAATTTCAATAAAGAGAATGGTCCCTTAATTTGGATGCTAGAAAGCTGCGACTTAAATCCTATATCCTTTTATAGAATTCTAAGCCAAATGAAATTTGCATCATATTTTGCTTCGACTAAGGCAATAGTTTTTGGTAGACCACTGCATTTTAAAGAAGAAATAATGGGAATTAATTTTATTAAAGCCGCAGAAGCCGCTTTAAAAGAGTTAAACATTCCTCTTGTCTTTGATATAAGCTTAGGACATCTTTATCCAAGCTTGCCGTTTGTAGAAGGAATGCAAGCGAGTATAAGAATGAAAGAAAATGAATTGGAAGTCGAATACCATGAATGAAAATGAAAAGAAAGAATTAGGTGCCATTTGTTTATTCTCGTTTTTATTAATTTTAGGGCTAGGCCTTCTTTTCTTTGTAGGCTTAGGAGGGAAAGCAACATCAACATTCTTTCCTGGCATGTCTAAATATGTTCATGTTTTAGCGCTCTTGCCTTTCTTTTATTGCTTTCCAATATTGATTATATATAGGTTTAAGAACTATTCATTTTTACCAAAACTAGGTAATAAAAAGATTGATTTTGACAAGATTATTTCTATTGTTTCGCTAATTTCGATAATTGTAGTTACATTTTTTATTATTTTAATCGCTATGGATTTCTTCCCTAATCTAAACGAAGGGAAATTACTAGCGCTCTCCTCGCCTCTTCTTCTTTCTTCGACTTTATATTTTGTTTTTCTTATTCATCTTAATCAAAAAAACAAAAAATCTTTATATGCATATTTGCTAATTTTCGTGGGTCTATTTTTATTGCCTTTGTTACTTTCTTTAATTCTTTTTTTTGCATTCGGGAAAGAAGAAGGACTTCTATTAATGTCTTTATTGCCGATGGCCGGATTCATCTTGCATTATAAAAATAAATAAAAGCGGTTACAAAAGTTTTGATTACCCTACCACCCCATTTTTCTTTAATTACAATAATTAAGCCATGGGAAAAATGTTGAAGAAATTTAAAAGCCTGTTCGATCCAATCGATCTAACAAAGGGGAAAATATGGAAAGTAATTATCGCTTTTTTTGTTCCTATTGTTTTATCAATGCTATTCCAGCAAGTATATACATTGACTGATACCATAATAGTCGGGCAAACATTAAGTGAACAAGAAGTGGCTGGAGTTTCCTCTTCAAGCGCTCTTGTTTGGTTGGTTTTGCAATTTGGAATGGGTTGCACAAGTGGCTTTTCTGTAGTTATTTCAGAACGTATAGGCGCAAAAGACCTCGAAGGGGCAAGAAAGAGTTATTGCGTCCAGGTTGTATTGTCAATTTTTATTTCACTAACCCTTACTATAATAGGATTTTTTTGCATACCATACATGCTTAAAATGATTAACATAGTAGACAATCCACTTGACCCCATAATGAAAGAAGAATATGACGCCGCCTATACTTACGTATTAATAATTTATATGGGTACGTTGGCTCAGGTTTTTTATAACCTAATGGTATCTATCCTTAGGGCATTAGGAGATTCCTTTGCTCCTTTTTTATTCCTTGTCGGTTCAACAATAGTAAACGTTTTTCTCGATTTACTTTTTATTATAGTATTTAAAATGGGCGTTTCAGGAAGCGCATATGCCACAATAATATCGCAAGGATTGGCGGCAATTGCGGCCATAATATATGCATATAAAAAATATGAATGGCTAAGGATTAGAAAAGAAGATTGGAAATTTAATGGATCATTTTTGCTTAGGCATTTAAAAAATGGTTTACCAATGGGATTCCAATTTTCAATCTTAGAAATTGGAATAATCATAATGCAAGGTGCGGTAAATAGCTTCGATATAAATATGGATGGTTCCTTGGTTGCCGGAGTTCCAGCTCAAGTCGGATATGGGGCAGCAAGCAAGATATTTGGCTTCTTAATGGCTTTTTTAAATGCCTTAGGAACGGCAATGCTATCTTTTATTTCTCAAAATTATGGGGCAGGAGAAAAAGAAAGAATAAAAAAAGGGACCATAATTTCATTTATTTTAGGAACAAGTTTGTGGGCCTTTATAGTCTTGATAGGCTTATTGTCGACAATAAATGGAGCCTATCTATATATCTTCTATTCCGCTAGCAAAATTAACCCCTCCTCCATTAAATACGGAAACCAATACTTATATGTATCTATCCCTTGCATGTTTATTTTAATGTTACTATTCTTGACTAGAAACATATTGCAAGGATTTGAGAAACCGTTGTTTCCATTTCT
>DOQE01000114.1:12579-15747 GCA_003512585.1 Bacillota bacterium
CACCGCTAGAACCTTGATTTGCTTATTTGCTCCAGCTTTAATAAACGGTGGGCCTATCAATAGCGATGCTTCGACTTTATCTTATATATTCGTAGCCATGGCCGATCCCCTTGCCTGGGTTGCCGCTACATCAATTATGATAATACCAACAATAAGAAACTGCTTTTTTAAAACAAAGGAAAAATAAAAATGTCACTATATTTTACTAGGCACGGCGAAACCGATTACAACAAAGAATACGTTATCCAAGGCTCGATTGATGCTTCCTTAAATGAAAAGGGATTTAACCAAGCAAAAGAATTGGCTAAAAAAATAAAGGATTTAAATATTTCAACAATATACTGTTCGCCACTACTAAGAGCCAAACAAACTGCACACGAAATAGAAAAGGTATTGAATATAAAATCAATAATTGATACTAGATTACGTGAGGAGAATTATGGCGATTTAGAAGGAGTATCTAGACTAGATGAGTCATATCTAAAGCAAAGGGAGCGTTTCGCCTATTCTTATCCAAACGGCGAATCTTATTTAAAAGTAGCTGCACGGGTCTATTCTTTTTTGGATTCAATTAAAGAAGAGGCAAAAAATAAAAATATCTTAGTTGTTGCCCACGGAGGAATGTCTAGAGTTGTAAATTCATATTTCCATGACATGGAAAACGATGAATTCATAAAATTTAGCATTCACAATTGCGAACTCGTTAAATATGATTTTTAACTAAGGGCTTAGTCAACTCTTTTAATTCTAAAATCTCTTCCTTATCAAAATAAGGCGAAAGCTTTTCAAAGACAGTTTTGTGGTATCTATTTATAAAATCTATTTCTTCTTCATTGAGCATAGTAACATCAACGGAAGTGGTTTCAATCGGGACGTATGTTATCGTTTCAAATCTATAAAACTTTCCAAATTCGTTTTCACTATAGTTTATACATAAAAGGTCATTTTCAATCCTAATCCCATATTTTCCTTCTTTATAGACACCAGGTTCAACCGTTGTAATCATGCCTGGAACAATTTTTGCTCCATCGTTTTTTCCATATACATCTTTATATCTAAACCCATTAGGTCCTTCATGGACTGGTCCTAAATAAGAAACCCCATGACCCGTACCACATTTATAATCAGATAGATTCTTCCACATATTAGATCTAGCAATGCCATCCAAGCTTCTCCCGTTTGCCCCATCTAGAAAAATGGCAGTCGATAAGGCAATCAAGGATTTTAAGGTTAACGTGTAGTCTTTTTTGAATTCTTCCGATGGCTTTTTAAAAACAAAAGTCCTTGTAGTATCCGTCGTGCCATATTTATATTGACCACCGGAATCAATTAATAAAGAAGAATTATTTAAATCCACTCTCGAGTAATTTTTTTCATTCGGCGTGTAATGCATACAAGCTGAATTTGCATCCACGGCTACAATATTTTCAAAAGATTCTCCTAAAAAGTGTTTTCCTTTTTCTCTATATGAATGAAGCAATTTTGATAAGGAATATTCATCGCTTCCTTTCTTTACTTCTCCTTTTAAGTTAATGATAAATTTAGTTAAAGCGACACCGTCTTCTATTTGAGATTTAATAATATTATCTATTTCAACGGGCCCTTTAATGGCTTTTTCATTCTCCACTAAAGAAAGAAGAGGGACTGCCTTTTCTTTTAAAATGGAAGCCAGTTCGTAATTAATCGAATTAAGGTCGACCCCGACCCGTAAATTTTGGCATTTTTTTAAAAAGGAGGCGAACTCATCGTAGCTAAATATGCCATCAACCCCATCAATTTGTTCTTTATATCTTTTTTTATTAATAAAAAGATAAGCATTATTTAAATCAATAAATAAAAAACCATAAAAAACAGGGGTATAAGGCAAATCGAAACCGCGTAAATTTGTTAAGTATGCAACCTCATTTAAATCTGAAACCACATAAGCATCTAAATTATTTTCTTTCATTTTGCCTCTTACTAAATTAATTTTTTCAAGACTATTTAAACTAGTTGCATTTTTATCTAAAGAAAACAAAGGTTCATCATTGAGTTTAACTAAATTTTTAAAGAAATCAAAAAGCTTAAAATCAGCAATCTCGCCTTTACTTAATAATTTATTTGCTTTATCTAAAGAACATAAAGAATAATCTATGCCAAGTGGATAACCATCATATTTAGCAATTTCTTCTTCAATGCTTAAAGAGGAAGTGGTAGTATCAATAACTTCAAAAACAGTACCTTCTACATCTTTTTTTGATGAAAAAGCAAAACGACCATCAACAAAAAGAAGTGCTTTATCTAGAGTAATCAAAATATCAGCATTTTCTCCCTTAAATGGACAAAAATAAGAAAAAATAGAAGCAAAATGTAATGATGGCGTCTCGCTCATATGAGGATCACAAATAGATATTAAGCATCCTTTTAAACCAGCTTTTTTTATTTTTTCCCTTAATTCTTCAATGCGTTTATTAAATATAGATTTCATAATAAAAGTCCCTATTTATTCTATTACAAAATTAAAAAAGTTAAATAAGCTTAATTAAAGTATTATTATATGTTCTATTAAATAGACTTTTTTACTATTTTATCCTAGGATATGCCACGGAGAATATTATGGAAAAACAATTAATCATTAAAGATATAGAAGCAACATTAAGCAAGGAAGAAGAACTTAAATCCTCAATTTTATACTCAACGCCAATAAAACAAGCTAGTGAAAAAATAAATTTTAATTTGATAAATCCTATTTTTGATGTCGAATTAAAAGAAAATCTCATAACCAATCAACGTCAATCTGGAAGATGCTGGATTTTTGCTTCCTTGAATATGCTTCGTTATGAAGCAGAAAAAAGATTAAACAATGAGAAATTTGAATTCAGCGAAGGCTATCTTCAATTTTTCGATAAAATTGAAAAATTTAATTTTGCATTAAATAGAATAGAAGAATATAAAGACAAATCTATCGATGACCAATATAACGTTTATGCATTAAATACAATCATAGAAGACGGCGGCCAATTCCAAATGTTTGTCAATTTAGTAAATAAATATGGATTGGTTCCACACGGATTAATGGACGGAGCTTCTTCTAGCGATGATACAAATGCCTTAAATGAAACATTAGTAGAACTTCTTGGCTGCGCTGCAAAAGAAATAAGAATTGAAAAAGAAGAAAAAGAAATAGAA
>DOQE01000114.1:15757-17450 GCA_003512585.1 Bacillota bacterium
ATAGAAAACATAAAAAATAAATATTTGAAAAAAGCCTACAAATTATTGTGTTTAGCCTTAGGGAAACCTATAAAACGTTTTAATTATTCCTATAGAGACTTAAACAAGAAAATCATAAAGCTAACTAATATTACGCCACTTGAATTTGCTAGACTTTCCATAGGCGATACTTTAAATGAATATGTTTTGCTCTCTTCTACTGAATCAAAGCAATATCCTTTATATACGAAAATAGCCTCAAAAGATTGCAATAATGTCGAAGGGGCGCCACTAGTTACGAATTTTGAAGTAACAAAAGAGGAATTTTTAAACGCCATAAAAGATAGTTTAGACAATAACGATGCCTTATGGTTTGCCGGGCAANNGGGGACGTTAGAAAAGACTCCAATAGAAAAAAAGGATACCTTACCAATAACTTATTAGACAAAGAATCGTTATTTGATTATAAAAACATTTTAAGCAAGGGAGAAAAACTAGATTATAGAGTTGCTACAAATGCCCATGCGATGCTTTTTGTAGGCTATGGGACTGACGAAAAAGGACAAATAGACAAATTCAAGGTTGAAAATTCCTGGGGGAAGGATGTAGGCAATTCAGGTTATTTTGTTGCCGATAGAGGATGGTTTGACTCTTATGTCTATCAAGTTGTTGTAAAACAAAAATACCTAAAAGAAGACTTGCTAGAAAAATATAAGAAGGCAGCAACAAAACTAGTTAATCCATTTGGGACAATGTGGACAATGCTAGACTAGGCTATGCCTTACATTCAATAAATAATCTTCTAAGTTATCTAGGGAAGAAATAACGCCTTTCTTCCCTAGATTTTTTATATAATGCTCATTAAAAATAGATAAAGTTTTTTCTAGTTTTTCATCATCGTTAGAACAATCTAAAGCTTCTTTTAAAGGTTCAAGAAAGCTACCAGAAAAAGGAAAACAAGCTTCTATATAACCAGTAGAAGAATTAAATTCATTATTATCTTCGGCTAAATAAAATCCTTCCATAATCATTAAACAATGAACAACTTTATTTAAAAAAGGAGAAATATTTAATGTAGGATCAAAAATGGGCATAGAAAACTCAGATGAGGTGACTAAATTTAATTTACCTTCCAAATAGGCTGCTAAAAATAAGCTATAGAAATCGATTTGACTAGGTTCTTTAGGGGAATATAAGCATAAACAAATAAATAAAAATAAAGTATTTTCATCATGTTTCCCTTTATCAAATTCAAGTAGAACTCTATAAAAATAGCCAAAAGAAGAAGCGTCTTCTTCAATTCTTTTAATTGGCAAAGTAATACTATTTTTCATAAAACAATCTATTTATAACAAAAATGCTCCTAATTGGTCTAGGGGTCGGGCCAACTAAGAGCATCATTATTTTATCTATTTTTTTTAAAGTTGCAAGAAGGGTCAAAAAATTTGCTTTAGATTAAACGTTTATTTAAAAATAAATACACTAAAATACCGACGAATACGAAACTTTAAAAATTAGATACATTAATTTTTTAAGTTTCATTTAAAGTAAGGACCTTCAACCTTTTCTATATTTTCCCCTTTATAAAGTAGAGTCAATTCAAAAGGGGAAGATAAATTGCTTCCAATGAAATTTAAAAAATACTTATCTCCTTCCCATAAAGGCAATTTGAATATATCTTCTTTCTTTACAAAAACGAATTCTCCTTCTTCAC
>DOQE01000114.1:17473-17660 GCA_003512585.1 Bacillota bacterium
CACAAGAGCTTTTTAAATTGCCTGAAAAAGATCTAATCTCAAACAAATACATTTTTTCGTCTTCATAAGAGTCATTTAAAAAGTAAATCGTCCCTAAAAAAGAATAATCTTTAATTTTTAAAGATGTTTCTTCTTCAAACTCCCTGCGCATGCAAGAATAACGGTTTTCATTTTTTTCAAAATGTCC
>DOQE01000040.1 GCA_003512585.1 Bacillota bacterium
AATGTTTTAAAAGAATGGTTGAAAGGAAATAATGATCCGCTTGATGCGCAAAGCAAAAAGAAAGCTTACGATTTGATTAATTCCGGCGTGATCAATGATATTGAAGTTGGAACCACAAAGGGATTGCAACAAATTCATTCATACCTGTTTGACGGTCTATATGATTTTGCGGGGAAAATTAGAAATAAAAACATTTCAAAAGGCGGATTTATGTTTGCTAATGCTCTGCATTTGCCAAGTATATTAAATGATATTGATAAGATGCCAGAAAACACAATAGAACAAATAGTAGATAAATATGTTGAAATGAATATTGCTCATCCATTTATGGAAGGAAATGGCAGAGCAACAAGAATATGGTTAGACCAAATATTAATTCGTTCTTTAAAGAAATGTGTTGATTGGTCAAAAATAGATAAAAAAGACTACTTGGAAGCTATGAGAATATCTCCCTCATCCGCAAAGCAAATACTAACGCTTATTAAAAACGCATTGACTAGCGATTTTGAAAACAGGGAGTTAATCATTAAAGGAATCGATTATTCCTTTTATTATGAGGAAATAGATGAAGAAAATAACAACTCTATTTTGAAGTCTTAATGATTGCTTGATTTGAATCTGTGGCTACGTTGTTATTTATGCCGGTGAGGGAACAAAGGGTATAAATACGAAAAAATGAAAATCGCTTTGATTATCACGAAGTCGATTTCGAAATTCGTAAGAAATGCCCTCGACACAATATCAATCACAAGAAAGCTAAAACCGGCAGGAGTAGAGGTCTTCTTCGAGAAGGAAGGCTTGTGGACACTCGACTCAAAGAGCGAGCTAACCCTTACCATCATGGCTTTAATCGTGCAAGAAGAATCAAGTCTTCCAACCATTGTAGAGAATAAATAGGGGGGTGACTTAAGGACGTCCGCTTCTGTCCACTTTTTCTTGACTAGTGCAATTCGAGTATATGGACATGACGAAGAAGACTTTCCAAAGTATAATTTATCTAGAAAAAGGCAATTATGTAATGAAGATGGCAACGAAGGAGAAGGCGATATGCGATTCATTATGTAAAAAGAAGGTCGTCAAAAAAATAAAGGTGTTAAAAAATCTTTCGTTTGTTGACAAAAGAATCGCTGAGGACGAGTTCTCTATTTTTGATTTTAAGCCGATGGAAAGACTCACCTTTTATATGGCAATACCAGTTTGGAATTACTGATAAAGTTTATAAAGGAATATGAAAATGAATAGCCTGATTGATATTATGCTAGAAAAATATAATCCTAAGAACAATGAAAAAAACAATATTTTAAAAGCTTAATACATAAGAGAACCCTTAGAAATTTAAAACTTTTATCGGTCTATCTTTTTCTTTTAAATGAAAATGGTCGATTTTCTCGATTTGCTTTTGCTTTGCTTAAGCCAAAAACTTTAAAAAAAATCTAATCTTAATTAGGAATTTGTTGAATATCTTAAAGATAACGTATAATAATTTTGCGATGGATTTTTATATTCAAGAATGGGTCGAGGTAATTGAAGGCGGAAAGAACACTAATACTTATAAGCCGGCTTTTGCAAAAGCTCTTTTGGAATGCATATCTGCTAATCGTTATTTTTTTATAAACCCAGATACGGCAATGGTGGATTTTCTAGATATTGCGGAATGTATGATTCGTTATTATTGGAACCAATTGTTTTTCTTTAAACTAAGGCAGCAACCAGGTGATAAAGTCCCGGTGGTCTATCAATGTGTAAATGCTTTAATCGAAAAATATAAAGAGTTAAGACAAACATCCATTGCTTGCTGGGCAGATGAAGGACTTAAATACATTAAAGATAAGGCAGGTGCTTCTTTTTATGAAACTTTTTTAAAGAAAGCTGCATTGACTTTGAATAAAGACGTGGCTTATCGTTTGCCTATTGTAAACGGGATAGAATATCCAATCTATTCTTTCAATAAGAAGGATTCTTCTAAATTATATTTAAAAAGAGAGGAAATTGATAAATTGAAAGAGTTTTCCTCAATCTTGATTCCTCTAATTAACTATAGGTGGTCTCTTCTTTTAGAAAAATATAACAACTCGCCAAACATTCTTCTTAAGGTGAAAAATACGTCCAATAATTCAATTCATAGAAACGATCTTTCTGAATTTAAGAACTTTCTTGTTAAAAATGAGTTCTTAAATCAAAAACCAATAGATTTTTATTCTGGCATCCTTATTCCTGAAAAAGAAATCAGCGTCGATCATGTTATTCCATGGTCTTTCTTATACCGTGATGACATATGGAATTTAGTATTAACAACTCGTTCTAATAATTCTATAAAAAGCAATAATAAACCAAATGAGGCCATAATCTATAATTTAGAGAAAAGAAATAAGATCCTTTATGGAAAACTTCCTGATGGAAAATATAAAGCTAGCCTTAAGGAAGCTATCGATTGTGGCTTGGTCCGTTCCTATTATTATCAAATGATGTCATGAAATACTATAACGAGCATTATAAGGAATATATCGATTCTACCTTTTCTCTTTCTTTGGAAGAAGAATACTCTTTTCTTACTCCTTATTTAAAAGAAAATGCCAGCATTCTAGATGTTGGCTTTGGTTCAGCTAGAGATATGCTTTATTTCCAAAAACATGGGTATCGTGTATTTGGAATTGATGTAGTGGAAGGTTTTATAGATCACGCAAGAGAACTCGGATTGAACGTGGAATATGGCGATTTAAATACTTATATGCCTAAAGAAAAAGTGGATTGTATTTTCTTAAGTGCGGTTCTGCTTCACCTTCAAAGAGAAAAAATTATCCCTACAATTGATAGATTTTTGAATTTTCTTAATGATAATGGAATTCTTTTCTTATCAATGAAATATTCCGAAAAAGAAGATGGTTTCGATGAAAAAGATAGATATTATACTTATTTTCATAAAGAAGATTTAGACTCTTTCCCGTTTAAGGTTAAAGAATATAGAATTAGCCAAGATTCTCAAAGAAAAGATACTCAGTGGATTTTCTTTATTTTACAAAAATAATTTGATTACATATTATTTGGAATATACGAATAGTTCCTATTTATATATAAAAAAAGGTTAACGTTTAAAATTTTTTCCATAACCATTAAAGAATAGAATTCTGCTTTCCAAATCAAACGATGCTTTCCTTCTAAGGCGTTTTTATCTTTTTAAATTATTTCTTGCTTTGAATATTTTAGTTAAAAAATCTCTAGCAAAATGATTTCAAATTTAATATTTTTTTATTCATCCACTTTAATATTTTTATTGATGAATGCATGCACGGGGTGAACGGATTGATTTACTTATTGTGTTTTAAACGATATTCATTTGGCGAAGAACCAGTGTATTTTTTAAATACATTTGTAAAATGGCTTTGGGAAGAAAAACCAAGGTAAGCCGCGATTGCTGATATTGGTCTATCTGTATATTTTAAAAGCCTTTTTCCTTCTTCAACCTTTTCTTTTAAAACAAAGTAAGTAAGTGTCATGTCGGTTTCTTTTTTAAATTTTACTGCTAAATGAGTTCTTGAAATAAACATTGCCTTTGAAAGCGCTTCTATATCCACGGGTTCTGATAAATGCTTATGTACGTAGTTTGCAATGTCAGTTAAAAGCTTCGTGGGTGTTTTTCCTATTCTTACTTTTTTAACTCTTTCTGTATAATCAAATATCATGTGGAATTGCAAATTTTCTATAGATTCGATAGAAGAAAGCAATTCGCTTTTTTGAATGTAGGCATCTGATAAAGATAGCGCATCGTTTATATCCATCCCTCCACGAATAGCCGCCCTAGAAACCAATGTTGTGGTTACAATAAAAGTATTTTTTAATTGCCTAAGCGTTTCAGAAGATAATATTCCCGAACGGACTGCAGGTGCATTTTTTAGCCATTCATTTAAAGCTATAGTATCTCCTTGACGAACAAAACCCATAATGGTTTGTTCAAGGGCAAAAGTATTATGCACTTCGTTATCTTTGTAAAGATCGTCATTTTCTTCATAGTGCATTTCCACTTGTTTTGTAGTTATCTCTTCTAGGAGTCTAGTTTGTTCTTTTTCATAAATGGTAATATCGGTAAGTGATAATTTTTCATTGTTTAATACTAAATTTAAACAGCAAAGCATTTGCAAGACGCTATTTAAAGGCAAAGGGACGAGTGTTTCCATCGCGGATA
>DOQE01000018.1:0-213 GCA_003512585.1 Bacillota bacterium
ACTTTGATGCATTGGAAAACATTTCCAAAGCAACAAATGGCATCCCATTGGTCTTACATGGTGGAACCGGTATCCCAGATGACCAAATAAAACATGCTATTCACGATGGAATGAGCAAAATCAACGTCAACACCGATTGTCAATTAGTCTTTGCCCAAGCCACAATTGATTATTGTGCCGCCGGAAAAGCCTCTCCTACTGCCGATAATGAAA
>DOQE01000018.1:237-10201 GCA_003512585.1 Bacillota bacterium
AGGCTATGACCCAAGAAAATTATTGAAGCCTGGATTCTTGGCCATTCAAGCAAAAGTAAAAGAAAAGATGGAATTATTTGGCTCGGTCGGAAAAGCCAATAAATAAGGGTTCCTTACTATTTTAGCCTATCGAAAAAGATAGGCTTTTTTTATTTTTCAAGCAAATAATTAATAACAGATTTTCTAGTTACAATGCCAATAAATATGCCCTTATCGTCAACTACTGGAACAAAATTTTGATTGACGATTAGGTTAGCTAAATCATCCATTGAGGCATTAATGGAAACCGATTCAAAATTCCTTTTTCTAGCAATACTAGACAAAGGAATTTTATTTAACTCATCGAAAGAATATTTATTATTTTTCAAAGCATATAAAATATCACCTTCGGAAAGGGAATATAAATACTTGCCATCCCTAGAAACAACAGGAACGACAGAATAACGGTGATACTCCATTTTTTCCATAGCTTGTCTTAAGCTAAAATCGCCAAAAAGATACTCAACTTGAACCTTAGGTAACAAGAAAAATAAAATATTCGTCATGTCTTTATTATAAAATAAAGTTACCAAGAAAAAAGCATTAAATTAAGATGCCGTGTGCCTTATCCAAATTCAAAAAGAGTATGTGAATAGAATATAGCCGATGAATATTTTTTTATCTAAATCAATTTCATATAAACATCGCCATTGAGTTTAAAATTACTTACGAGTAGAAAAAATATCATTTATTTTTATAAAAATAAAAGACAAACAGGCAATAAAAAAGTAAGATAATAGCAAGAAGAAATTATGGAAAACGATAAATCAGTCAAATTACTCTATAACGAACAAAAAGACGTGGAATATGGTTGGGTTAAATTCCACCATATATATCATGGATATCCTCTTTACCATAGTCATGATTTTTATGAATATTTCATTTGCTACCAAGGCGAATATAAACAAATCATAAATAACGAAGCCCACTACTTCAAAAACCTTTCTTGCTGCTTGCTTCGCCCAGAAGACGCCCATTTAATTGAAGAAATAAAGAAAGATTCTAGTCAATATTCTATATCGCTTAGAAAAGATGCTTTTGAAAATTTTGTTAATTTTATCAATCCTTCATTATTAGAAAAATTGCAAAACAATGGAACCATGTATTTTTCTATGTCGGAAAATAGAGTTAGAAAAATCATATTCTACCTAAATCAATTAAGGGAAGAACAAAACGATAAGGACAATGTCCAAGTCTTAACCAATTTCCTTTTATTTAATTTGCTTGAGCCTTTATTTATTCAAAATGGGGTCTATGAGAGTGAAAAAAGACCTGCATGGTTAAATGATTTACTAATTGAAATAAATAAACCAGAAAACTTAAATTGGGATGTAAATGAAGTCGTGGCACATTCAAATTATTCAAAAACCCATTTATCAAGAATGTTTAAAGAAGAAATGGGCAGATCGATTGGCGATTATTTACAAGAAGTAAAAATAACTAACGCCCGCGACATTTTAGTCAATTCAAATATGTCGATCGAAGAGCTTTGCGACCTAATCGGACATTCCTCAATGTCACATTTTTCCAGTGCTTTCAAGAAAAGATATGGCATGGCTCCAGGAAAATATAGAACAAAATTCAAAAACAAAGAATAAAAGAAAATCCCATTAATCATTTCTTGTTAACGAATGTTTCATCGTTAACAAGAAAGTAAAAAGGGGATTTCAATCAATAAAGAACTTTGGAATTATTTTCATCATAATGCCAGAAAGAACAACTTAATGAAGAATAGCTCTCATCTGGAATATTTTCGCTATAGAAGGCAACAACGATATCGCCATTATTGCTCCTAGCATAATCATCGACAAAACAAGTAACCCATTCAAAATCATCATCGTTGCAATAGGCATCGACATTATTTTCAAAATAAATGGAACTATTTTCGTCTTGACTAAAGCAATTAAAGGCGTCATCGCTAATCTTTAAACATGAAGAAGGGATGACAATCTCGCAATTGGAAAAAGCCCCATAAAATGCCCCGGATCCAATTGAGCTGAGTTTCTTTCCAAAATCAATGCTAGTCAATGAATAAGAATCATCCATATAAAAGGCATTGTTCCCGATTTCTGTAGCCCCTTTAAAAGACAAAGAGGTCAAGCCATTGCAATAAGCAAAAGCGCTATCCCCTATAAAGCCTACCTTTTCCCCGAAGTCTAGTTCGCTCAATTTTTCGCATTCGCCAAAAGCACTATCTTCAATTCTAGAAACGTTATTGAAATCTATTTCTTCTAAGTCGTTGGATCCGTAAAAAGCTTTTTTGCCAATTGTTGTAACCATATCATCGAATAGGTAGGAAGTCTTATCGCCCAAATAAGAGAGCAAAATAGATTTCTCCAGGTTATAAAGCGTATAGTTCTCATAATCTAGATATAAATCGCTAGATTCATGGGCTAGAACATTTGCAGAATACATGGAAGTAAAACGATTCTTGAATGTCTCTATTTGATCTTTGTTTTTGATTGCGAACACCGTTTTATTAGATCCATCAAAATTGAAGGCAGAGTAAAAGTTTCCTTCTTTTCCGTTTGCTTGATAAACGGAAAAAGCAGTTATGTCATCGTGTCCAAATTCAATTTCAAGCAATTTTGGGCAATTAGCAAAAGAGGAAGAAGTTATCCTTGTAACGCTAGAAGGGACATAAATATATTCGACTTCGCCAAGATTATTAAACACATTGGCGGCAATCGAGGTTACCCCATCGGGGATTATTATCCTTTTTTTATTAAAGGAAGAAGATACGTCATATTTAATCAAAGTGCCATCGCTAATACTAAATTCTTTCGTTTCAGTCCCACTTTTTAAAATCAAGGCCGCCGTCGAGATTGAATTTGACCAAGATTGCTTTAAGGCTGTCGCTTCCTCTTCACTATCAACATATATATGAGGGGTTGCCCCGATTCCAAGGCTTGATATTGTCGGATAAGTAACAACATTATCGAAATGTAGATATAGATTATCCAAAGGAACATATTTAAATAAATTGCTTCCTAGGCTTGCCTTATCGGCAAAAGTAACGCTTAATTCCTTTATGTTCGTATTGGAAAAAGAAAGAAGTCCTAGATAAGTCATGCTGCCCTCTAAGGTAAGTTTAGATAAAGAAGTATCGCCGGCAAACGCCGAGTCCGGAACCATGCTAACATAGCTAGGAAGAACGACTTCCTTTAATTTTATACATGAAGCAAACGCCAAATGTTCCCAGCTAAAAGCAGGGGTTCCTTCTTTTATGGTTTTAGCAAAAGTAAGGGTCAACAAGTTTGTATTTCCATAAAAAGCGCTATCTCCGACATAGGATAATTGGTCGCCAAAGGCAACGCCAGCCAATCTTTCCGCTCCAAAAAAGGAGAAAGATTCGACCCTAGAGATGTTTTGGAAAGAAAAAGAGGAAATATTCGTCCCTTTAAAAGCATAGGGGCCAATAATTGTAGTATTCGGATTAACAATAAAGGATGAAGCGTCTTTGGCGACGGGAAAATTGACCAAAGTAGAAAAATCTTTGCTATATAAAACGCCGTCATCAACCAAAAAATATTCATTATCATCGGAGATTATCCATTCTTTTAGATTCGGCATATCTTGATAATAGGTAAATTTAGAAAGACTTTTTGGCAATTCAAAGGATGAAAATGGCAATCCAAAAAAAGCTTGGTCATCGATTTGATTAACGGAATCGGGAATGGATAATTCCTTTAGGTTTTTATCGTCTGAAAAAGCCCCACTGCCAATCTTGAGCAAACCATCTTCTAACGTTAGACTAGTCAAGCCATCCAAATGAGACAAAGCCCCAACGCCTATCTGCTTGCAATTTAAAATGGAAATGGTTTCCAAAGTAGTCGCCCCGGAAAGGCAACCATCAGGGAGAACTTCCTGATTGGTTATGGTTAATTTTTTAAAATTGGGAGCAAAAATCGATGTAGCGTTTTTCCCAACGACATTCCCTATTCCAAACATTTCCCCCAAATAGGCATTTGAATCAGTCAAACTAGTCCCAATAAAAGGAGTAGTCAATTCCTCTAAATAATTAGAAAAATTCGTAAAGGCACCCTTTTCGATATACTCAACCGAATTTGGGATGAATAGTTTTTGTAAAAACGGGGTCATCCCGAAAGCACTTTTTGAAATGCCTCTTACGGGAAGGTTTTTATAAATTGAAGGTATTTCATATTCCTTGGCAAAAGGTTCTGGACATTTAATCAACGTAAACGATTTTCCATCGTTTGACAATTCAAAATATTCATCGGAAGTAGGAAGGCCTACGCTACTGGATTCGGTTTCATTGCTGCTTGAATCCGCTTCAATAATGGAAGAATCGCTACTTTCTTGATTTACATTTGAAGAATCAAATGAAGTTGAAGAAAGCTCCCCTCCACAGGAGCATAGAAGCATTGACAATGATATTAACAGCAATTTTTCTTTCATAAAAAATCCTCGATATGACAACGACTAATATCGAGGATGTATTTAAATTGTCAATTGTTTTTTAAAGAATTTAGTCTATTTCCCAAAAACAATGTCATTGCCTTGGGCAAATAGTTGATAAGACGCTGCAGTCCAACCCATGAAGGCAGGAGAAGCATATTCAACATTAGAAATTTCCCCTGTTCTGCTATCATATTTTTCCCAAAGCTTTCCCGTTTTTTCAAAATTTGTTTCAATGGTAGCCATGTATTTATCCTTTACGCGTTTAGCTTCTTTATCGGCCCCGACATTTTTTAAAGCGGCATAGACAATCAAACTAACTTCGCCCCACATAATGGGGTAATCCCATTGATAATAAATATCTTCTCCCCTATATTCGGCACAGCTGACACCATGTTCGTATTCTAACTTATTTAATACTTTTAAAGCAGATTCCCTATCCCTAGAAATCCCAAAAGCAAAAGGATATAAAGAAACGCAAGTCAAAACCTTAGAAAAAGTATTGTTTATATAATTGTAATCTAGATATAATCCTTCTTTTTCGTTAAAGAAATATTTATTAATTTTTTCTTTTCTTTCTTTTCGGAGGTTATTAAATTCATTACCTTCTTCTTTTCTATCTATTAAAAGAAGCATTTCTTCTAGCCTAGTTTCAACTAGATAGAGCCAACAATTTAAATCCAAATGGGCAAATTCATGGGCAGCAATTTTGCTTTCTTTTGTTTTAAATCTCATATTGAAATCTAGTCCCGATTCGGCAATGGCTATGATATCTTTGCCAATGACGTATTGCTTTTTAGGATCGCGGCTATATTCCTTCACCCTATCGCAATGCATAAAGTAATGTTCCATGATTTCTTTATCGCTTGCAGAATCGCCAAAAGAATTTAGTCCAATTGGAGTCATTCTCTTTTTCATAAAGAAATCATGTTCCTTTAACAAGAAATCAATATATTGTTTTATGACATTTATATCTTTTTTAAATAAATACAAATCATAAACGCATAATGTAAATACGGGAGGCTGTGACCTATTTAATAAGCCGTTAGAATTTGGAACATAACCAATTTTATTGACAAAATAAGCCATGTCATCAAGATTATTTTCCGCTTGCTTAGATAAATTGGTAGCTAGAAGACCTTTGTTTATAAAATATAAATCCCAATAGAAAAAATCGGTATAAAAAGAGTTTTCGCAAGGGGAATTAAAAGGAAAGGGGACATCTTCCCTAGCAGGTTGAACAGTTTTTTCCCAATGCGTTTTAATAAATGTAAGAACTTTATTTTCCATATCTTTAAAAAGAAGTTAAATTTAAGCTAGATAAGTCTATATCTTCTTCACTGTTTATATCAACAATAGCTTCGTCTCCTTTTTCTAAATCAATATAGTTAGAAGAAAATGAATAACGATAATTATCTTTAAAATTAATGAATAAAGACTTAGCAAAAGAATTGGCTTTTATGTGTATTTTTATATGTTTTGAGTCAATTTGTTCGACATTATAGTCAAAATCGCTAGCAAAGGAATGGTTTCGCCACATATAGGGGGAATAAAGCGTTTTAATTTCTTCTCCATCATCTAAAAATTTAGCAAAGAAATAAGCATCGAAATCAGTCACTTTAAAGTCTAGTTTTAAATCAAAAACATCATCTAAAACGTTTTCTAGTTTAACTTCTTTTTCAAACAAAGATTTTCCATCATATTTTTTTGCTCCAAAAATCAACTTACCAGAGTAAGGAATATTGGTAGAATTATCAAAGAACACATGGGTAAACCCATCTTTATCTTCATAGAAGCTAGCTAAACGGGGCCTATAGGAATTCTTCAAAGCATAATAGGCTTGCTTGGGTTCAAGATAATAATCTAGAATTGCCCAAGTTCCACTCGGCCAAATATCATCGAACATCCAGTTTAAAAACGCACCAGAGATATGACGGTTGGCTCTAGTATATTCAAATTCGGCACGGAGGGCCTCGGCATGAGCTAAGCTAGCTTTTTTAACAAAAGAAGTAATCCCATCGACTTTTCCATACATATCTTCGGCATAGAAAAGTTCGCGATGCGGGAAATCCAAAGGAGAGATCCCGTAAGGGTTTTCCATGAAACGATCTTTCCACATTTCATCCATTGGCCAAATATGGTCATTGCCAAATATTTTCCTTAAGCTCTCCTCACTAGATGGCCCCATGACGGCACATTCGCTAACAAAAGGAACATTTTTCTTAGAAATATATTTTCTATAGTCGGCCATGCCATGATCTAAAGCATATTCAAAATTCCCATAATGGGTATCCCCACTCCTATAATCATTCCCAACATCGGTATAAGAATGAGGGGACTGCCTACTATAGGGCCTAGTATCATCTAGATTATAAATGACTCCATAAAGCAAACAATTTACTAAGAAATCTCCTTTATTGATTAAATTGCCATAAGTACCGGTTTTTTCATTTCCGCCACACCAATAAACCAAACAAGGATGATTACGTAATCTTTTGACTTGGTATTCGACTTCTTTTAATAAATTAGATACGAATTCTTGATTGTCTTCAGGGATATCGGCACACGCTAGGCAAATATCTTGCCAAACCAAAATGCCATATTTATCGCAAAGAGAATAAAATATATCTTTTTCATAGCTTCCCCCGCCCCAAACGCGAAGCATATTTATATTCATTTCTTTGGCTAGGGCAATCATCTTCTTATATTTTTCATCTTTCATGACCCCGGTAAAGAATTCGGGAGGAACCCAGTTGCTCCCTTTTAGGAAAATCTTTTTATTGTTGATAAGAAAATCCATTCCCAATAAATTATTTCCTTTGGCTTCTTCTAATAAAGAAACGGATCTAAAAGCAAAATAGCCTTGCTTGGTATCGACTTTTTTATTGTCTCTATATAAATCGATAACATAATTATATAAAGGCTGCTCACCATATCCAGTTGGCCACCAAAGAGCAAAATCTCTATATTTTAACGCCAAGAAATTCTTTTTTCCTTCAAGCGGAATTTCATAGGTATCAAAATCATTCCCGAATGGGGTTTTTGCTAAGCGAAAAACTAGTTTATCATCCTTTTTGCTCTCGCCTTGCTTGGCTACGCTTCCATCGGGGCGAAACAATGTTTCGGTGGTATAGTTAGTCTTAATAAAGAAAGAAAGATTGCCTTTATCGTCTGCTTTATAATGGACATCTTCGATTTGAAATCTTTCCTTGCTTTCTAAATATACTTTTCCAATTATCCCATAAGCACAGATTTTTGGAGCCCAATCCCAGCCAAAATGACATTGGGGTTTTCTTAAAAAGATACGAGGTTTGTTAAATATTACGTTATATCCGTCGGTATTGATTTTATCGGCCTCATTCAAGGTGGAAATCATCTTGACTTGAAGCAAATTGTTTTTTTCCTTTAAGGCATTTTTTACATCAAATCTATATTCTAGAAAGGCATTTTTTGTTTCCCCTATTTTTATCCCGTTTAAATAAATAATAGAAAATAAATCTATCCCTTCAAAAACCAAAACCTGGCTCTCTTTAGCAAAAGAAGGGGAAGGGACATCAAATTCACATTCATAGGTAAAATTTTCCCTGCCAACCCAAGTTGAGTCTTTATAATTTTCCAAAATATAAGGATTGCTAACCTTGCCAGCATTATACATATCGATTGTTATATCGCCAGGAACTTCAGCTTTTATCTTTAAATCTTTACCCAATAAATTCCATTTATTTAAAATTAATTGTTCGTTCATATATGTTTCTCCAGAAGGAAAATCTATTAACTAGATAATTTTATTATTAGAAAGGAAGACTATCCCTATTTCTATAGACCTTTAATAATCTTTTTTTAACCATAATGAAAAAGAAACGATAAATATACGGGAATTTAATTATAATTTCGGCATGGAATTGGCTATGGATAAAAAATATAAATTAAACGGAATCGATTTTTTAAATACATCAAAAGGAACTTTAATTGGCATTCACCAAGGTAAGGTCGATTGCTATTATCCTTGGGTAGAAGCAAAAAAACCAACGACAATTAAATATGTCATGATGGACTTAGATGGAACAAGCGTCAAAAGCGAGGAGTTTTGGATATATATAATCGAAAAAACCACCGCAACTTTGCTTCATGATAATTCCTTTAGACTAAGCAAAGAAGATAGCCCTTACGTGCAAGGTTTTACGACGATTGAACATTTATCATATTGCAAAAACAAATATAAATTCAAGCAAAGTCTAGAAGAAGCAATCTTGGTTTATCATCAAGTAGCTAGAAAAGAATTAAATGACATTATGCTAGGAAAAGGAAAACAAGATGCTTTTTCTCCTCGCAAGGGACTAAAAGAATTCTTATTATCCTTAAAAAAGAAAAATATAAAGATTGGTTTAGCTACTTCCGGTTTAGATTATAAAGCCATCCCGGAAATTGTATCCGCTTTTAAAACACTAAACATGGGTGATCCTTTAACCTTTTATGATTGCATTGTCACCGGCGGGAAAGAAAAAAGAAAAGATGAATACGGGACAATGGGCGAATTATGCGCCAAGCCTCATCCTTGGATTTATTCCGAATTAGCTTTGGGGCTAGGGATAAAAGATAAAGAAGAAGCCATAATTTTAGAAGATAGCTCTGCTGGAGTCATCTCTTCAAAAATAGCAGGTTACAATGTCATTGGCTTTGATGATGGGAACTTAATCGAATCAGGTTTAGATAAAGACTGTTTGAGAATGATTTCCACTTTTAACGATATAGATTTATAAAAAGCATTAATAATTATTCTTTTGTCTATTATGGTTTACTTCCATCTTCTTTTTATAGGCATTTATGACATCGCTAGAGGAATAATCAAATAAAGGAATTATATTTAAAAAAGCAGAAAATGCTTTGCAATAACTTTCTGCATCGAATTCATCATGAAGTTTAGATACCAATTCATAAACATTTAAAATAGATGTTGTTAAATCTTTGCTTGTTACATTAAATTTATGAGAATATCTGCTTACGCCAAGTTCCAAGCCTAAGGAAAGAAAGAAATGCAAGGCATCGGCAAATTCATCCAAAATGACTTCTTTTGGCGAGGGTCCTTTGTTTGACCAAAACTTAAAACACCTCGTCTCGTTTGCAAATTCGCCAAGCTCTACTAATAAAGCCAAGACTCTTTTCTCATGCGTGGACTCATAATTAACATGATGAAGGGAAGCTATTTCTTCATCAAGTCCACTTTGAAGAGGAAAAAGTTCATCTAAAACAATTTTATCATCGCTCATTTTAATTTCTCCAAATGCCAAATGTCTTTATTATATTCTTCTATTGTTCTATCGGAAGTAAAATAGCCGCTGCTAGCAATATTAATTAGCGCACTTCTAGCCCAATTCTTTCTATCTAAATACATTTTTTCGGCTCTAGAACATGCTTCTAGATAAGAAGGGAAATCAGCTAAAACAAAGAATTGATCGTTTTTAGCCATTATTTCATCGAAAATCATCCTAAATCTATTGGGATCGGA